>CAJUJR010000001.1 GCA_910586605.1 uncultured Lachnospiraceae bacterium
ATTATAGAAAACATATAGAGGGAAGATATTTTTTATTGAGATTTGGTTACGATTGACTGTGAATAGTAACATGGCAAGCCTTAAATTTACCAGATAGGGACACTTTCCTTTGACAAAGGAAAGTGTCCCTATTATAATGGATAGTATGTTATCAGGCGATGTTGTTAAAATCAGCATGTCAATTTAGAAAGGATAGGCGTATGAATCAGATTTTAAATAAACTGGAGAGAAAATTCGGGAAATATGCAATCCCTGATTTAATTAAGTATGTTGTGGCGCTGTATTGTGCCGGCGCTGTACTTGGGATGCTGAATGAAAATATTTATTATCAGTACCTGTCACTGAATATGGAAGCTGTTTTACATGGACAGGTCTGGAGGCTCTTTACATTTCTGATTGAGCCATATGGTTTTTCACGCGGCATGGGGATTTTTATCAGCCTCCTTTTCTTTTTCTTCCAGGTAAACCTTTTCTTTTTGTTTGGGCGTTCATTGGAGCAGGCTTGGGGGACGTTCCGGTTTAATATGTATTTCTTCTCAGGGTATCTTTTAAATATCCTGGCGGCGCTTTTACTCTATCTGTCGCCGCTCCATGCAACACAGTATTATTCTGGATTCCAATATATTTATTGGTCTATGTTTTTTGCATTTGCACTGTTGAACCCCAATATGGAGTTTTTAATTTACATGGTGCTGCCAATCAAGGTAAAATGGCTTGCGCTTCTGGATGCTGCTTTTATGGTGTACCAGGTAGTTAACAGCGCCTATATGGGAATCCGGCTTTTAAGCGTTGGGCAGTTGGGTTATGCGTCTATGTATTTCAGTATTGCAGTGGCGATTATTGTAGGCATGGCAAACTTTTTAATTTATTTCTTTGCGACGCGCAATTATCAGAGGATTAACCCAAAGGAAGTCCACAGGCGGCGGGAGTTCCGCAGGCAGGTAAACCGTGGGCAGAATGTATATGGCAATGGGGCAAGGCATCGATGTGCGGTTTGTGGGCGGACGGAACTTGATGATGACAGGCTGGATTTTCGGTACTGTTCAAAGTGTGAAGGGAATTATGAATATTGTTCTGACCACCTTTTTACCCACCAGCATGTGAAAAAATTTATGTAGAAGGATAGCGTTAATACATTGGAAAAGATAGGAAAATATATGGACGCTTCCGAATGACGGAGGGGATTATGCAGATTGTATTAGATTTTATAGAAGAGCTGAAAAGCCCTGTCAGTAGCATTATATTGATTTCAATAGTATCCAGCATTGTAATTTATCAGGTATACCAGGTGCTTTGCCAGTTTGTCAGGGGACAGAAAGCCGTTATGGCAGGAAAGAAACGGCAGAAGGGCGGCAGGAAAGGCGCTGTTTTATCTACTGGTTATGAGATGGAGGGTTCTACGCCTTCGGAGCAAAAAACAGGGCGGATGGTTCTGGCTGCTGTCTTAATTGCAGGTTTTGCCATACGTTTAATTGGCGCCGCTTCCTACCGTGGATATGAAGTGGATATTAATTGCTTTTTATCCTGGTCGGATTTGATTTTCCAAAATGGGATTGGGAATTTTTATAGCTTAGATTCCTTTACGGATTATCCGCCAGGATATATGTATGTGCTTTTTGTAATCGGAGGGCTTCGCTCTATGTTTGGCCTTGCGCATTCTTCTATGATGAGCGTTGTGCTGACGAAGCTTCCTGCAATTTTCTGTGACCTTGTAATTAGCGGACTGATATACAAAGTTGCACAAAAAAGGATGAAGGAGACAGGCGCTGCAATTCTTGCAGGGATTTTCCTGGTGACGCCTGCCGTTGTATTGGATAGTGCAGTTTGGGCGCAGGTTGACAGTGTATTTACACTGTTTATCGTATTAATGTGTTATCTGATTACGGAAAAGAAATTAATCCCGGCATATTTTGTGTTTGCTGTTGGGATATTGATTAAACCGCAGTCCTTGATTTTTACGCCGGTATTGATTTATGGGATTGTAGACCAGATTTTTATTGAGTCATACCAGCAAGATGCAAGGGATGTTTTTTTTAAGAAGTTCTGGATTAATTTAGGCTGTGGGATTCTTGCTATTTTAATGATTGGACTTTTTATGCTTCCATTTGGCTTTATGGATGCATTTGCGCAATATTCTGAAACAATGGGTTCCTATCCATACGCTTCGGTAAATGCGTATAATTTCTGGACGATGATAGGGAGGAACTGGAGCAGCCAGACGGAAAAACTATTTGGGCTGACCTATCAAGTATGGGGAATGCTTAGCATTGTTGCGACGGTAGTATTTTCAGCGGTAATCCATTTTAAAAGCAAAGACAGGCATTCCAAATATTATTTTACAGCGGCTTTAATAGTAACATGTGTATTTACATTATCTGTCAGGATGCATGAGCGTTATGTGTATCCCGCGCTTGCGCTGCTTTTGCTTAGTTATGCGGCAAGGCCGAGGAAAAAGCTGTATCTGGCATATATTTTCCTCGGGCTTGGAAGTTTTTGCAATATGGCGCATGTAATGCTTTACTATAACCCGCAAAATTTCGACAGGATGGAAGCATTCCCTATTTATACCGGAATGGTTCTGGTAGCTGTGCTAATTTACCTTGTGTATCTTGCGGTGACAGAGTATGCTGGTTATGTTTCTGGTTCGGAGGAAAATATGAAAATTGCAGAGGATGCTTTGCCATTGCCAAAGAAGGAAAAAAACCGAAATATTATCCAAACATCTGAAACATTTGTTAAGCTTGTGAAATATGATTTCATATGTATGGCAGCGATTACGCTGGTTTATGCAGTGATTGCGTTTTCAAACCTGGGAAATAAAGCTGCCCCGGTTACCGGCTATTCTGCTGTAAAGCAGGGGGCGATTGTATTGGACTTCGGGCAGGAGGTTGAGATTGGGGGGATCTGGAATTTCCTTGGTTATCAGAACAACCCGAAATATGTGATTTCCTATACAAGTAACCCAGAGCAGGGATGGACAGAGGCTTTTTCCACTGGACAGCCCTGGGATGCAGGCTCTGTCTTTAACTGGAATGAAACAGGCGTTAATATAAAAGGGCGTTATGTGTGGATTGCCGCTAACACCGGGGTGGCGCAGGATAGCATATTAGAACTTGTATTTACAGATGCTTCCGGTAATATGCTCCTTCCGGCAAATGCTTCAGATTACCGGAATTTATTTGATGAACAGGAGTTTTTTA
Source organism: uncultured Lachnospiraceae bacterium (assembly GCA_910586605.1). GTDB lineage: Bacteria > Bacillota > Clostridia > Lachnospirales > Lachnospiraceae > Butyribacter. The sequence continues at coordinate 3,201 of CAJUJR010000001.1, forward strand.
CTGGCAGGAAAACTTATAAAAACAGCACATATTTTGATGAAATTTATCATGCAAGGACGGCATATGAGATGATCCACCATCTCTACTGTTATGAAAATACACATCCGCCGCTTGGTAAAATTTTTATTGCACTGGGCATATTGATGTTTGGCATGAATCCATTTGGGTGGCGTTTTATGGGAACGCTGTTTGGCGTGCTGATGCTCCCGATATTTTATCTGTTTGCCAAAAGGCTGTTTAAGGAGACATGGGTAAGCGCAGTTACGACAATCTTATTTGCATTTGATTTTATGCATTATGCACAGACGCGTATTTCTACGATTGATGTATTTGTTACGCTGTTCATTATTGCGGCCTATTATTTCATGTATTGTTATACAAGGAAAAGCTTTTATGATACCAGGCTGCGGGATACGTTTATCCCTTTGGGGCTGTGCGGGATTACGATGGGGATTAGCTGGGCATGTAAATGGACGGGGATTTATGCGTCGGCGGGGCTTTGCGTTATTTTCTTTTTAACAATGTTCCAGAGATTCCGGGAATACCGGTATGCTTTGAAGCATCCGGCTGGGGAGACAGGCGGCATTTCCCACCGTTCTATTATAGAAACGTTCTATAAAAAGTTTTTCTGTACCATTGGGTTTTGCTGTATCTTCTTCCTTGTTGTCCCGGCAGTGATATATACGTTATCATATATCCCGATGAGCGATGGGACAGACCATGGTCTTATACAGAGGATGATTGACAACCAGAGGAACATGTTCAATTACCATAGTGGTTTGGAATCAACCCATCCATATTCTTCCACCTGGTATGAGTGGCCGATTATGAAACGTCCGATTTTCTTCTATTCCGGGCAGACAGCGGACGGTTTGGTAGAAGGGATTAGTTCTTTTGGCAACCCGCTTGTATGGTGGGCAGGGATTCCTGCTTTTGCCATGGTACTATATTATGCTATAAAAAAGAGGGACAAAAAGTGCAGGTTTTTAACATTTGGTTATTTGTCCCAATTTCTTCCATGGGTGCTGATTGGAAGGGTCGTATTTATTTACCATTATTTTCCAAGCGTTCCATTTGTAGCATTAATGATAGGGTATTGCATGAAACGTATTGTGGAGATAAGGCCAAAATGGAAAAACGCAATGTTTGCCTATGCTGCATTTGCAGTGGTGTTGTTTATTATGTTTTATCCAGTGCTTACCGGTATCCCAGTCAGGGGGGATTATGTGGAAAAGTACTTGCGGTGGTTTAGTTCTTGGGTATTGACTTTGTAGGAAGAGGTGGAAAATGAGCAGTAAAATCAGGAATTGTGTCAGGGATTTAGAAAATAATAAAAACCCAAAAGAATTGCTTCCAGAATATGTAAAGCAGTATATGCAGTTAAACAGTAAATATGCCAGGGTGAAAATGATGATGGAATATTATCTGTTTTATGAAACGGTTTCCGAGGGGATTAACCCATATATTGCTTCTGTGAAAGATACGGCAGAGCAGTTATACAGAATCGTGGACGCTTTTTTTGAGAAAGAGCTTTCAAAAGAAGAAATCAAAGCGTATGCAGCAGAACTTTTAAAACTGCGCGAGGGCGTCGTAGAGCGTATGCAGGTGGTTACGGCTTATGTGGATCAATTTGTAGTGTATGAATATATTTTGAACCGTGTGCAGTACCGGTTTGAGGATTTGGAACTTTTGCCGGAAGACAGCGTATTTGCACAGGAGCTTGTAAAGTTTATTTTTTCTACACAGGATACTGCAGCTGTCAATGATAATATTCGTTTTGCATTGGGGCAGCTTCCAATGCGTATGACAAGAAGCCGGTATTTTGAACTGATTAAGGATAGTATTTCTGTATATAAGGGGAGTGATAAAAGCTCGCTAGACGGCTTCCTTTATATGTTCCGGACAAATGCAATGCTTTACCAGAATGAAAATATGGGGCGTTATTTTACAGAGTTTGTCCCTGTTTTAGAGGAACTTTCAGGGCTTGATTATGAAAATATCAGCCGGGAAATTTATGGGATTTATGCAGGGAAAATCCGTGTGAATGCTTCTAAGCTAAATGATATTTCGGATTTGTACATGCAGCTTGGGCAGTTAATTAATGAAATGTATGCGGTATGTGCAACAGCCGCTTTTGGGGAAGAAGAGGATAAGCTAGATGTTCCAAGTTTAGTAATCCGTGGGATTAATTCCCTGTTCCTGCAAAAGGACAGTGATGTCTGGGAAGGGCATGGAGTGGAAAAAACAAGTTCAGAAGAAGAAAAATTGTATTGGCTTGGGGAGAAGCTTGTTTGGGCAGAAGGAAAACAGGAAAAACTGTATGATGGGATGAATATTGCAGGGGCTTCCCTGGAGGGGATTTCTGGGAGCCAGGAAGAAGTAATTGCTGAACTTGGCCTTGCAGGGGAGTTTGGGGTCTTAAAAAATCTGTTTTTGCTGACTTCTAGCAGTGTTTTTGCGGATTTGGAAGAGCAGTCTTCCGAAGAAAAAGTGACAGAGAAGATGGCAGAAGAGGCGGCAGCCACTTTAATCGCAGAGTGTAAAGCGTTATTCCAGGGTAAGAGCCGGATGCTGCGGAGGGCAGTAATGGCGAATACATTGGAAAAGATGCCCGTATTTTTTACTTCTGCACAGGAAGTGGCGGATTATGTAATGAATTCGCTGTCGCTTTGCGATGATGAGGCAGAAAAATATGCTTCAAAGCAGCTTTTATTGGAAGTGATTCAGTAAGGAACCATAGGAAAAGGAGAAGATATAGGTGTTTCGTTGGAATGCAGGACTTTATATGGATGAGAAAGTAAAAAAGAAGCCTCAGAAATACCGTAGGCTGGTTAAAAAAAAGAAGTTGGTACAGGGATGTTACTGTATTACTTTGCCTGTCAATGAAAAGAACTGTATGGACATCTATTCTTCTAGGGAATTTTGGTTCCGCCATTACAGAAAGCAGGAAATAGAGATTATTGGCCTTGCAGCAGATAGGGAAGGCGCTTTAGGGCTTCTCTTACAGATGGCAGAAGATATTACCAGGGAATATGGGGAGATAAATGCACAGAATGTCAGGACATATTTTAGAGTGGTATGAGATTGGCAGGATATGTGAATGCTAGAGGCAGGAAGGAGGCGGCCGGATGGGAATTGCAATAACTGCAATTGGGGTGTTTTTGCTGAAATTGCTGCAAATTATATTGATTATTGTTTTATGCCTGCTTTTATTTGTACTGGCAGTGGTCTGCCTAATTTTATTCTGTCCAATCTGTTATAAGGGAGTCGCAGAATATAATGGCAATCTTCGGGCAAAGGGCAAGGTGACCTGGTTGTTTTTTATATTGTCTGTAACTTTTTCCTATCAGGAAGGGAAGGCAAATGGTAAAATTTGTATTTTTGGTATTGATATCTTAAAGTTTTTGGAAAAACACCATAAGCATGATGCAGATATAGAGAAACAGGAGAGCGCCCTGCCTGAGAAACCGGATTTGGAGGCCAGCCAGCTACAGGAGGAAGGGGAGGCTGCCCAAACCGATTTGATTGCAGATGAAGTGCAGGATGAGGAACAGGCAGGAAAACCGGGCATAGAAGCATTCCTCCAGCGCATCAGGGAATTGTTTTTGCTTCCCTGGAAGAAGATAAAGGCATTTTTCCAGATGCTTCGCCAGATTTTTGCAAAGATAAAGGGTAAGGCAGAATCGGCTGGGAAAATCTGGGAATTTTGGAAGTCGGAAATTACACAGGGGATGGTTTGCATCTTAAAGGATAATGTGCTACATTTATTGAGGAAAATAAAACCAAAGGTTTTGCGTGGCAGGATACTTTTTGGGACAGGAGACCCATGCACGACAGGCCGGCTTCTGGGCGCAGCAGCGATATTGTATGCCGCCTGGGGAAAAGGCGTACAGGTAGTGCCTGATTTTGAGGAAGCATGTTTTGAAGGAGAGCTTTATATTAGGGGAAGGATTTCCTTAATTACGCTGCTTTTCATTGTAATCAGGATTTTAATAAGCAATGAATGGAAACAATTTAGGTATGGCTTAGACCAGTTAAAGGAGGCATTGTAATGGGAGAAAACAATTTCAAGGGGACAATCGAATCGTTATTTAAGGGAATGGAAGGGTTCATTACCAGTAAGACAGTTGTTGGGGATGCAGTAAAGTTTGATGATGGGACAATTATCCTGCCGCTTGTAGATGTAAGTTTTGGGGTAGGGGCAGGTGCTTTTTCTGAGCATAATAAGAAAGATAATGGCGCCGGCGCAATGGGAGGTAAAATCCAGCCAAGTGCAATTTTGGTGATTCAGGATGGCGAGGCAAAGCTTGTCAATGTGAAAAACCAGGATGGCCTTACAAAGGTGCTTGATATGGTGCCAGATTTAATAAATAGATTTTCTGGTGACAAAAAAGAGAAGAAATCCCAGTCTGAGATTGGGGATGAAAAGGCTTAAAAGCAAGGTTGCTGCCATAATAGCTGCATAATATGTGGCTTTATGGCAGTTTTTTATAATTTTTACGGTAACGGTATCCCTTGTGCCAGAGCGCTTTGCGCAGTTGTAATTCAATAGAAGTATCTTTGCTGTGGATTTTACTCATATTTTTTGAAACTGCTTTAGGGTCGCGCTTCCTATGCAGAAGCCTCCTTTGTTTTTGGTTGGATGGTGCTGCCTAATTATTCCAAATTATTTTAGCAATATTTTATCATAGCGCTTAAATATTTACAATTCCTATGAAGCGTTTCCATCATGCTTGCTAAGGTAAAACTTTTATGGTATGATGGCGTAAGCATGGAGCTTCCATTGGAGGGATACATATGGCTAAAACATTTACTTCGATAGAATTATTTGCAGGGGCGGGGGGGCTGGCTTTAGGGTTAGAAAAAGCAGGCTTTGCTACATTAGGCCTGATTGAATTTGATAAAGATGCTTCTGATACATTAAAATTAAACAGGCCGGATTGGCATGTAATCCATGATGACATTGCCAATATTTCCTGCTTGGATTTGGAGGGATATTTTCAAATCAAGAAAGGGGAATTAGATTTATTGTCTGGAGGCGCGCCCTGCCAGGCATTTTCTTATGCAGGGAAACGGCTTGGGTTAGAAGATGCAAGGGGGACATTATTTTACCACTATGCAACGTTTCTACAAAAGCTTCAGCCTAAGATGTTTTTATTTGAAAATGTTAGAGGGCTGTTGACGCATGACAAAGGGCGGACTTACGAGACGATAACAGATATTTTTGGGCAAGCAGGGTATACCATCCAGAAAAAAGTGCTGAATGCATGGGAATATGGCAACCCTCAGAAAAGGGAGCGTCTGATTACGGTTGGGATCCGAAATGATTTGGCGGGGGATATAATATATCATTTTCCAAAGCCGCATAAATATAAGCCTGTTTTAAGGGATGTTTTATTAGATTGCCCAGAAGGGCCGGGGGTACCGTATGGGGAAAACAAAAGGAAGATATTTGAACTTGTCCCGCCAGGCGGATATTGGCGCGACATTGACCCAGGTATAGCCAAGGAATATATGAAAAGCTGCTGGGATATGGAAGGGGGCAGGACAGGGATACTAAGGAGGATGAGTTTGGATGAACCTTCTTTGACGGTCTTGACTTCCCCTTCCCAAAAACAGACGGAACGTTGCCATCCACTGGAAGCAAGGCCGTTTACTGTCCGGGAAAATGCAAGATGCCAGTCTTTCCCTGATGAGTGGCGGTTTTGCGGCAATGTGTATTCACAATATAAGCAGGTAGGGAATGCTGTCCCCGTAAACCTGGCGTTTGATATTGCAAAAGAAATCTATGCAGCATTGGAGGGGGATAAATAATGGCGTGGGGATTAGGATTTATCCAAGAAGTGGATTTTAAAGAACATGTACGGAAGACTATCCTGAAATATGGGGAAAAGCTTAAATCGTATGATTTAAAACGGTTTAATAGTAACTTAATTGACCCAGTAAAACTTATTTTTGACAAATCTGTTTATAAGACAAGCTGGGAAGAGATAATAAATAATGAGATTTTCCGGCAGAGGGATAAATCAAATAATAATGATATTGGTTATTTCCATCAGAATATTTTTTCATATTTTGATGGATGTGAAGTCCCACAGGCAGGATGGGATGTGATATATAGGAACAAAGAAGGCATTGTGATGCCAGAAGGGGACATTGTACATACCATCTATGTTGAAATGAAAAACAAGCATAATACGATGAATTCTGCATCATCTGCCAAAACATATATTAAAATGCAGGGACAGATACTTGAAGATGATGATTGTGCCTGTTTTTTGGTGGAAGCCATTGCAAAAAAGTCACAAAATATAAAATGGACAACAAAAGTTGATGGGAAGAATGTCAAACACCGTTTGATAAGGCGCATAAGCATGGATCAATTCTATGCGGTCCTTACTGGGGATGAAAATGCATTTTATAAAATGTGCATGGCGCTTCCTGGCGTGATTGATGCGGTGGTAAATGAAGAAGGGAGCGTATCAGTGCCGCATGATACGGTTATCCAGGAACTGCAAAAAATTGCGGGCTTATATTCGGGCTGCCCAGAAGCTTTAGCAATGCCAATGGCCGTATATATGCTTGGGTTTAGTACTTATAAAGGGTTTTGCCAATGTTTTTCAGAAGATTTAGGTGCAGGCGATGATGCAGTTTTGAAGCGCTTATACGAGTATGCAAGGCAGTTTGAGGAGGGGTAAATTAAATTGCAAAAGACAAATGTGATGCGGATATTAGACCAGAAAAAGATAGCATATCAGCCCCATTGTTATGAAGATACAGGCGCTGTCAGCGGGAAAGCAGTAGCAGAAGTTTTGGGGCAGGATGTGTCACAGGTATTTAAAACACTGGTGACAGTTGGGGGCACAAAGAAAAATTATGTTTTTGTAATCCCTGTCCATAAAGAGCTGGATTTGAAAAAAGCTGCATCGGCTGTCCAGGAGAAAAAAATTGAAATGATTAAAACAAAAGAACTATTGCCATTAACAGGCTATGTTCATGGCGGCTGTTCCCCAGTTGGGATGAAGAAATTTTTTAAAACAGTAGTGGATGAAACCGCTGCCAGCCAGGATACGATAATGTTTAGCGCAGGGAAAATTGGTTATCAGGTGGAAGTATCACCAGAGGACTTAAAAAAGGTGATTGATTTCAATTTTGCTGATATTACTAAGGAATTGCTGTGAACCGGGTATATCCGGGACGAAGGGATTTCTGGCAAAGATTTCTTTCCAGGAAAATGATTAAGATGCAAGGGAAGTGGAACTGTTTGGTTAGAAATAGCTGGGTATTTGGCGAAAAGGCTATTTTTTGTGGAAATTGACAGAATTATCCAGGGATGCTATATTATAATTGTTGTGTTTTGTAGTTTTAAATAAGGCAAGAGGGCAGAAAGAGGTGGGGATTAGAGTGAGTTATATAAAAAGTTTAAAAGGAAATGATTAATGGTTTATGTGTTGGGGTGCGTATAAAAGCAGGGTAGGGTACAAATTGCAGAAAATAAAATAATTATAGCGGGAGGGTTGGAATATGCAGTTAAAGTCCATTAAAAACGAGGAAAAGCTTGTTAACAACATTCTATTTGCTTACATTTTGGGAGTAGGGATTTGCGGTTGGTCATTTGTTATGATTTTTTTAAATGGCGGGATCCGGGAGTGGTGTTTCCTGCTTTCTAGCTTATTGGCAATTATAACAAAGGTCTTTGAAAAGGTATTAGGCAGTAAGGCGAAATATGTATATGCCTGTATACCGCCGGTAATCGGGGCGGTTACAACAGCGGTTTCTAATACAAATGACTGCGCTGGCTATGTTTGCATCACACATTATTACTTCGTAGCCACGCTTCTTTTAGTGCCATATTACAATCAGAAATTAATCAAGACAAGTTATACTGTAACTATGCTTGTGAATATTGCGTTGATGATTGCATTCCCAGCAGGTTTTATAAAGCTTGATAGTGTGATTGGATGGGTTTTTACAGCAATTGTTTATACAATATTGCTTGCTGCATGCTGCTTTGTTAGTTACCGTGCCACGACGTTATTTGGGGTGGTTGAGAAAAAAGAAGAGGATTTGAAAAGTGTATTAGATGAAGTTGAGGTATTATCTGAAAACCTGTATACTGCAGGGGCGGCGCTTTCGTCAGTATCTGAAAATGAAAGTGCGTCTGCACAGGAGCTTGCTGCTACCAGTGAGCATTTAGTCCAGAGCAGCAACCTGCTTAGTTCTAAAACAGATGAAAGCATGGGTAACCTCGGTGAATTAAGCGAGTGGGAAAGTGTTGTCGCGGATAATGTAGAAAAAGTAGAGAAAGCTTCCAGGGATTTAATAGAGAAATCAGAGGAAAATGAAAAACTTCTGAGTGACTTGCATGCAATTAACGGCGAGGTTTCAGAGTCCATGAAAGCGACCAATGATATGACGCAGAAGCTGTCAGAGGCAGTAGAGGAAATTGGCGTTACCTTAAACCTGATTAGCGATATTTCAAGTTCTACGAATTTGTTGGCGTTAAATGCATCAATTGAAGCTGCAAGGGCGGGGGAAGCAGGCAAGGGATTTGCTGTTGTAGCTTCCGAAGTAGGGAACCTTGCAAATAGCACGCAGGATTCATTAAAAGTTGTACAGTCAGTAATAGAACGGGTACAACAGAATGTCAGGGAGATTACAGCGCAGGTAGAAGAAAATTCCACAAAGATGGAAACACAAAACAAATATTTTGCAAATGTATTTCAGAGTATGCAGGATATGTCAGAACTTCTTGATGTTTCTGTGAGTGCAATTGGAACAATGGGGGAAGCCCATAGCAAACAGTCAGAGGTTATAAAAGGGACAGTATCCATTAACCAGGATATTGCGGAAAGCATCCGGGATGAAAATGAGCAGTTTAATTCGATTAATGCAATGGCAGAAAGCAATGCAAATGATATTACGAATTTAGCAATGCAGGCGAGCGCTATTAATGAAATGGTTGATAAAATGGCATTGCTGCTTAAAAAAGGGGAACAGTAGTTTTGGGATTTGGCTTGGCAAAAAAATTTCTCTTGCATTTCTTGTCAGCTTTTGGTATTATGTTCATGTTGCGCTAATGAGTGTTTGAAATGAGGTTTTATCAGACCATCAGTATAGAGATGAAGGAGGTGCTTACGATGGCAAAATGTGCAGTTTGTGGAAAAAGCGTTCACTTTGGTAATAGTGTGAGCCATTCACATAGAAGAAGCAATAAGATGTGGAAGCCTAATATCAAATCCGTAAGGGTGAAGGTAAATGGTGGTACAAAGAAAATGCCAGTATGTACAGGATGTTTACGTTCTGGGGCAGTAGAGCGTGCGTAGGCGCTTCTTTCAGCATAGGGAACAAAGGGCAGGCAAGATGCTTGTATTGTGATCGCTGTGCTGTAGGTAACTGCGTTTATCCATGAAATAAAAAAGGAATGCGAGGGCATTCCCTTTTTTATTTCATGGATAATTATGGCAGCATTTGCAGGTTTTGCGAATAGTGCCATAAATAGCTGCAACAGTTATTTTTTGCCAGTTTTTAGCTGCAAAAAAGGTTATAACCCAGGATTAAACAGGTAAGAATAATAAGCAGTTCTAAAAAACTGTTTGACATAAAAAACATGATTGACATTCCTATTGCCATCCAGAATAATATAAAGCCGAGCATACGTTTCATTTTGTTCTCCTTTTTGGCACCATATAGTGATTTCTGCCTTGCGCTGTAATTGCTGATAGGCTATAATGGAAGCGATTGTTATATATGGAAGCGATTGGCAGAATAGTGATAAACTGTGAACCATAACATACTGTTATTAACAGGATATGACACAGGAGGAAAGAAATTGAATAAGATTTTGTAATATAGGAGGAACTATTTATGAAGGGGAAAATGAATACTGAGATGGGTAAGCTGATAATTGACCGTGATGTATTGGCGAAATATGCTGGTATGGCCACAACAGATTGTATTGGCATAGTAGGGATGGCTGCTGTCAATATGAAGGATGGGGTGACAAAGCTTTTAAAAAGGGAAAATGTGGCACGTGGTGTAAGCATTTATGTAAATGAAGACCGCATTAAAATTGAACTGCATGTCATTGTGGCATATGGAGTAAGCATACGCGCGGTAGCACAGAATGTACTGGAAAGCGTCCGCTATAAAATAGAAGAGTACACAGGGCTGACGGTAGAAAAAATTAATGTAATTGTGGAAGGCGTACGCATTGTAGATGAAGAATAATCTTTCTGTTTTTAAATTCAACGATACGGTATATCGGCTGCCAGCCAGTACCTGTATATGAGGAGGAGCAAAAAGTGAGTATTAATAAAATTGACGCGGGTATGGTCCAGAAAATGTTTCTGGCAGGTGCAAAAGCCCTGGAAGCAAAGAAAGAATATATTAATGAACTAAATGTTTTTCCAGTTCCAGATGGGGATACTGGTACAAATATGACGATGACAATTATGTCTGCTGCAAAGGAAGTCAGCCTGCTAAAGAGCCCGACAATGGATGAGCTTGGGAAGGCAATTTCCAGTGGCTCCCTCCGTGGGGCAAGGGGAAATTCCGGGGTAATCCTGTCACAGATTTTCCGTGGTTTTGTGAAATCGATGAAAGGGAATGACGAGCTGGATGCAACCGTTCTTGGGAATGCGGTGATGCATGCGGCAGAAACAGCATATAAAGCTGTGATGAAGCCAAAAGAGGGTACAATCCTGACTGTGGCAAGCGCCGGAGCAAGAAGGGCAGAAGAGATTTTACGCGAAGGCGAAATGACAGACCTTTTGCAGATATGTGATGAAATTGTACAAAGCATGGAGGATATGTTGCTGAAAACACCTGATATGCTTCCAGTTTTGAAACAAGCAGGCGTTGTAGATTCCGGCGGGGAAGGACTGATGACTTTTATCCGTGGGGCTTTGGATGCATTAAATGGGCGTACAGCAGATTTTACAATTAAGGTAGGCGGGAATGTTACCCTTGTAAAGGCAAGTACAGCGGGAGAGGCAGATATTAAATTTTGTTATTGTACAGAATTCATTGTTATGCTGGAGCGTAATGAAAATGTGGTAGAAGCACAGTTAAAAGAATATCTGCAAAAAATTGGGGACTGTGTTGTTGTTGTGGCAGATGATGATATTGTAAAAGTCCATGTCCATACAAATGACCCAGGCCTAGCAATCCAGAAAGCGTTAAGCTATGGTTCACTGACCAGCATGAAAATAGATAATATGCGGGAAGAGCATAATGAAAAGGTGATCCATGACATGCAGAAAGCGGTAGAAGGGAATGGGGAGCCAGAAATGCCGCATAAGGCAGTTGGCTTTATCGCCGTTTCTTCTGGGGAGGGGCTTTCAGAAGTTTTTTATGATTTAGGCGTGGATTACCTGATAGAAGGCGGGCAGACAATGAATCCAAGCACAGAGGATTTGTTGGAAGCAATTCGTAAGGTAAATGCAGATTCTGTGTTTATCCTTCCAAATAACGGAAATATTATACTGGCAGCAGAACAGGCGAAGAACCTGGCAAAGGATAAGGAAATTATAGTAATCCCTTCTAAAAACATCCCACAGGGAATTGCTGCGATGATAAATTATGTTAGCGGCAAGAGCAATGAGGAAAATAAAAAGATTATGGAAGAAGAGATGCTTTGCATCAAATCAGGGCAGGTAACTTACGCTGTGCGTGATACAAATATGGATGGGAAAGAGATAAAGCAGGGGAATTTCATGGGGCTGGCAGATAAGAAAATTGTATCTGTGGCAGAAACAGTAAATAAGGCGGCAAAAGAGCTGACTGAGTCCATGCTTGATGAGGATTCGGAGTTAATTAGCATCTATTTTGGCGCAGAGGTGACAGAAACAGAAGCGGAAGCCCTTGCAGATGAGATATTGCAAGGACACGATGATTTAGATATAGAGGTACAGTATGGCGGGCAGCCAATTTACTCTTATTTTATCTCAGTGGAATAAATAGTTAAGGAGTATGTTTAACGGTATTTTCCGGGATGTGACGGAAAAGGGATAACATTATGAAAGCAAGTGACAGTATCCGTACAATTAAAGGCATCGGGGAAAAAAGCGGGAAGCTCTTCGGAAAGCTGGGCATTACGACAGTGGAAGAGCTTCTTGCTTTTTATCCGCGGGAATATGATTTATTTACGGCAATCCAGCCTGTTTCTTCTGTTCGGGAAGGGGAAACAGTTATTTTAGAAGGAAGTTTTGCCACAAGGCCGAAAATGGCTTCTGTGCGCAATTTGAAAATTATTTCCTGCATGTTCCGTGACAGCACGGGGCAGATTTTAGTGAGCTGGTTTAATATGCCCTACTTAATGCGTTCGCTGAAAATGGGGATGCGTTATATTTTAAGGGGAAGGATTGTCAGGAAGAACGGCGTGTTGCAGATGGCGCAGCCAAAACTTCTGACAAAAGAGGAATATGCAAACCAGACAGGCAAATTAAGCCCGGTGTATCCGCTTACGGCAGGGCTTACAAACCATGCAGTGGCAAAAGCCATGGCAATCGCATTAAAAGAATGTGAGGCAGAAAGTGACTTTTTACCGTTAGAGGTGCGGAAAGGGTATGGTTTGCAAAGCCATAGAAAGGCTGTACAGATGATTCATTTCCCAGACAGCAAAGAAAGCTATGCTAAGGCAAGGCGTCGGTTGGTGTTTGAAGAATTTTTCCTTTTTTCCTTGGCTTTGCGGCAAGTCAGGGAAAAGAAGCACAGCGTTGTATCGCCATACTGCCTAAAAAAGCAGGAAAAGGTCAAAAAACTTCTTTGTTCCTTGCCATATTCCCTTACAAGCGGGCAGGAAAAGGCATGGGAAGAGATTCAGGAGGACCTGCAGTCTGGCTATGTGATGAACCGCCTGGTCCAGGGGGATGTTGGTTCAGGAAAGACGGTTCTTGCCATGCTCTCTCTGCTTTTTGCGGCAGAGAATGGGTATCAGGGGGCAATTATGGTACCGACAGAAGTCCTTGCAAAACAGCATTATGAGGAATTTCAGGAATTTTTGGAACCTTTCGGGATAAAGGTTGTACTTTTAACTGGTTCTATGACTGCAGCCCAAAAGCGTGAAACATGCAGCTTAATTGAGCACCATCAGGCAGATGTTATAGTAGGGACCCATGCATTAATCCAGGAAAAGGTAACGTATGCAAACCTGGCGCTGGTTGTGACAGATGAGCAGCACCGGTTTGGGGTGCGGCAAAGGGAGCAGTTTTCAGCGAAAGGGGAGGCAGTTCATATGCTGGTAATGAGCGCGACCCCAATTCCACGGACGCTGGCGATTATTCTATATGGTGATTTGGATGTTTCGGTAATTGATGTGCTGCCATCGGAACGCCTTCCCATTAAGAATTGTGCGGTTGATACAAATTACCGGCCGCAGGCATACCGCTTTATGGAAAAACAGGTGCGGGAGGGGCATCAAGTATATATTATCTGCCCAATGGTAGAAGAAAGCGAGAGCAGTGAGGCAGAAAATGTAATGGATTATACCAATACTTTGCGGGAAGCGCTGCCGCCATCCATTCATGTGGAATACCTTCACGGGAAAATGAGGCCTGCCCTCAAAAATGAGATTATGGAATCTTTTGCGTCAGGTAAAATTGATATTTTGGTATCGACTACTGTGATTGAGGTGGGGATTAATGTACCAAATGCAACGGTAATGATGATAGAGAATGCTGAACGCTTTGGGCTGGCACAGCTTCACCAGCTCCGTGGCAGGGTAGGGCGTGGCAAAGCACAGTCGTATTGTATCTTTATGGCAGGAAACCCATCAAAAGAGACAATGGAGCGGCTTAGGATATTAGAAAGCTCCAATGATGGGTTTTATGTGGCAAGGCAAGATTTGAAGCTGCGCGGGCCTGGTGATTTGTTTGGAATCCGCCAGAGCGGGGATTTGCTGTTCGGTCTTGCAGATATCTATCAGGATGCGGAGGAGCTTCAGCAGGCAAACGAAGCTGCCTGCTCCTTGGAAAGGAGAGATATCCTTCTTCTTTGTAAAAAGCATGAAGCATTGCGGAAAAAAATGGAACAGTATACTGGGGAAGAGATAATTATGTAGTAACATGCTACATTACTATCCACGATTTCAGCCTTTTCAGAAACTGCCCGTGAATCGTATAGTATATACCGCCATTTTTTGTCGTTTATTCTGTAAGGCAGTATATTGCTTTTTCAATATAATCATTGTACAATGGAGCAGAATGTGAAGTGTTCCGTATGTGGAAAGGAGGTACAGAAGGCATGGCCGGGATGCAATATTCCGATGAACAGTTATTTGAAATTGCAAAAAACCATTATGAAAAACTGGCGTTGCACTGCCAGACCCTGGAGGTTTCAGGTTTTTGGGAGCAGGCAAGGCAGGTGATGAAGCAGTCTGGTACAGAGGTTCTGGATGTATATATACAATCTTTGTTAATGCAGCTTGGAATTTCTTGTGGGAATATGCCAAAGAGCCAGCTTGCTTTTGTGCAGGATGTGCCGATTACAAATCCTTTAGGCATCGGGGAAGAGACAGAAATAGGGGATAACCTGGTACGTGATGTAGACAGGGCGTACCGTATGCCGCCAATATTGATTCAGTTGTGCAGCTTGTATGACAAGGAAAGGGATGACGATATGACAGGGTATTTTATAGATGCCCTGCTCAATATTATGCTTTGCCTTTCCAGCCTGGATGGAGGAAATCTTGATAAGGCGGGGGAATTTATAAAAGAATATTATAATAAAGTCAGCCATTATATTGATGGGAAAAGCGCTGCAGAGCATGCAAGATATCTTTTCCTGAAACTGAATGATAGCTGTATACAGTGCCATATAGAAAAGAAGGTTCCTGTACCGGATGCAGAAGAAGCAAAGCATGCAAGCAGCCAAACTGAAGAGGAAGATGGAAACCCAGAAAAGGAAGGACAGGCAGTAGAGGATGAAAGCCTGCAAAGCTGTGAAGAAGTTGATAATGGCGAAGAGGATGAAAGCCTGCAAAGCTGTGAAGAGTTTGGAGATGGCGAAATTGAGGTTTGCGAAAAACAGGAGGCGGATTGTGCAGAGTTAGGCCGGCAGGATAAAAAGGGCGCAGCAGGGGGAGATATGCCGGTAGCTGTACAGTCAGCAGAAGTAGAAAAGGAAGTACAACAAGAAAAGACAGAGGAGGAAAAGGAAGCGGAACTTGCTGCACAGGCAAAGGCACAGTTCCTTATTGTTAAGAAAAGGATTCAGGAACGTGAATTTGCAGAAGAACAGGCACATGAGGAGAAGATACGTGAACTGATGGGGGAACTAAATTCACTGGTTGGGTTAGAAAATGTCAAACAGGAAATCCAGTCGTTAATTAACCTGATTAAAATCCGTAAAATGCGTAGAAAGATGCAGCTCCCAGAGATGGAGATGTCTTATCATATGGTGTTTACTGGAAGCCCGGGGACAGGGAAAACAACGGTGGCACGCCTGGTGGCAAAGATTTATAAAGAACTTGGAATCCTTTCAGAAGGGAATTTGGTGGAAACAGACCGTTCCGGGCTAGTGGCAGGATATGTCGGACAGACGGCGCTGAAAGTGCATGAGATTGTAGAACAAGCGATTGGCGGAATCCTTTTTATTGATGAGGCATATTCTTTGGCAAACCCAGAGATACAAAATGATTTTGGGACGGAAGCAGTAGATACCCTTGTTAAGCTGATGGAGGACCATAGGGATAACCTGGTAATTATTGTAGCAGGATATACAGAAGAGATGCAGAGCTTTTTAAAAAGTAATACGGGGCTGATTTCAAGGTTTAATAAATTTATTGATTTTCCTGATTATTCCAGGAATGAGCTTGTTTCTATTATGAATGTCATGGCGAAAAATGCAGGGCTTTTGATTGAAGACGAGGCGCAGCAGAAGGTGCTTCTGATGTTGGAACATAAGAAGCAGGAAGAATGGAAAGATTTTGGCAATGCCAGGGGAATGAGGAACCTATTTGAACGGTTTGTTATGAACCAGGCAAACCGCCTTGTTATGCTGCAAGAGCCGACCAGGGAAGAACTAATAACAATCCGGCCAGAGGATGTTGCAGTTTGACCATAAAAGTGTATTATGTTATAATACCATATAATTGACAGAATTGTGCCACAGGCAAAGGGCTATGAAATGTGGAGAAGAATGGCCGCGAATAGTAATAACAGGGGGAAACGTTATGAGAGTAATTGCTGGGGCGGCAAGGGGGCGGAAGTTAGTATGTCCATCTGGCAGCCATACCCGCCCTACAACGGACAGGATAAAAGAGACTCTGTTTAACATGCTGCAGATGGAGATTCCGGATGCAGATTTCCTTGACTTATATAGTGGCAGCGGCGGAATTGGGATTGAAGCGTTAAGCAGGGGATGCCGCCGATGTGTGTTTGTGGAAAATAACAGGGAAGCAGTACGGTGCATTAAGGCAAATTTAAAGTGCACTCGTTTTTGGGGCTCTGCTGAGGTTCTGGCGGTTGATGTGAAACAGGCAGTGAAGAGGCTGGAAAAGGATAACAGGCATTTTGATATTATTTTTATGGATCCGCCATATCGGAAAGGTTTGGAGGAAGATATCCTTTCGCTATTAATTCCTTCTTCCGTTGTGCATAAGGGGACGCTTCTGATAGCAGAGGCCGCCCTGGATACAGATATTTCTTATTTGGAGAGATATCCTTGCAGTATTGAAAGAGTTAAGGAATATAAAACAAACCGTCATGTGTTTTTACGTATTTGATGGAGAGAGAAAGACAGGTATAGATATGAAAACAGCAGTTTTTCCTGGGAGTTTTGATCCGGTTACAGTTGGCCATATGGATTTGATTGCGCGCAGCGCTGGGATGTTTGACAGGTTGGTAATCGGCGTGCTGGTGAATTCTGGGAAGTCTCCGTTGTTTTCTATAGAGGAAAGGGTAAATATGCTTGCCTGCCTGACAGAAAAGTTTTCCAATGTATCGGTGAAATCATTTGAAGGATTGCTGGTGGATTTTGTTGTGCAGGAGCGGGCAGGAGTAATTGTAAGAGGGCTGCGCAGTCCGCAAGATTTTGAGTATGAGCTTCCGCTGGCTCAGGCAAACTATAAATTAAGATGTAATGCGGATACAGTTTTTCTTGCAACGTCACCGGAATATTCCTATATCAGTTCTAGCGGCGTAAAGGAGATTTATCGCTTTGGCGGTGATATTACCAGCATGGTTCCAAAGCTGGTAGCTGAAAAGTTGCAAGACGTATGCTGATTTGCTGTTTATAACTAAATGATATAGATTCGGATACAAAAGCGGGCAGGAGGTACATATGCAGGATAGCAGGATTGAACAGAAGATAGAGGATATATATGGCTTTGTGGAAAGCTGCAAGATGCAGAGTTTTTCAACCACAAAAGTGATTGTCCCGAAAAATGATTTATATGATTTGCTAGATGACCTCAGAAGGGATGTCCCAGAAGAGATTAAGCGCTACCGGAAGATGCTGAATCAGAGGGATGCTATTTTAGAGGATGCAGAACGGAAGGCGGCTGCGATTCTTGCAGATGCAAAAGAACAGTATAGTGCTCTGGTAGAAGAACATAGCATTATGCAGGAAGCATATCAGCAGGCGGAAGAGACTGTACGGCAGGCGAATGAGCAAGCTGAGTCAATTGTAGAAAGTGCCCGCAGGCAGGCAGATGAGATTGGGAGTGGTGCAATTTATTATACGCTGGATATGCTGAATATGGCAGAAAAGGCGATTTCACAGGCATATGAAAGCACGGTGAATAATTCAAAAGCCCTTGAGGCGGCTTTGGGCGGGCATCTGGAAATTATCCGCCGCAATAAAGCAGAACTGACCGCCCCGGCAGAGCCGGAACCAGAGATGGAAAGTATGACTAAACAGCCAGAAGAGGCAGAAGGCTATGAGGCCGAATATGCGCCAGAGAAAGAATGACGTTGTTGCCTGTAGGGCAGACAGCAGCCGGACATGGCGTATAACTTAGATGGCGGCAGGCCATAACGAATAAGTCGCCGTAAGGGGGAAACGTGTTATGAATACCAAAAATGATGTGGAAGTAATCATTAATGGAAAGCAGTATACAATCAGCGGATATGAAAGCAGTGAATATTTACAGAGGATTGCAACACATATAAATGACAAATATGCGGAGTTTAAACAGGATGAAGGTTATAACAGGCTGGACGCAGATATGAAGAATATCCTATTGGCGATTAATTTATCAGACGATTATTATAAAGTGCAGGAGTCAATCCAGGATTTGCAGAAGGAAAAAGAAGATTTGGAAAAAGAAATCTTTAATATGAAACATGATATGATTGCAATGAAGTCCCGCCTGGAAGAGCAGGAAAAGAAAATGGGCGAACTCCGGAAAGATAAAAAACATTCAGAACATGAAGTAATCCGCCTAGAGACGGAATTAAAAAATGCAAAAGAAGATAATGAAACACTTATTTCTATTCAGAATATAGCTGGGGCTGTAACAGATGTCCTAAATGCAGGGACAATACAGGAGGGAAGCCAGCCGGATGCAGGTGTTGAACCGGAAGAGGGTGGCAAAGCAGAAAATGATATGCAGCCATTGGAGGGTAACGGCCAGGCAGAAAGTATTGTACAGGCAGTTGATGGCCGCCTGGAAAATGATAGCCAGCCATTTGAGGTTGAGGGTACTAAGGAGGTTGTTTTGGCAGAAGGGGTTATTAGCCAGGAAAGCAGCGGCCAGACCACAGAAAACAGCCTAGAAGCAGCAGAAGGGCCGACGATGCTTGACAATGGGGAAGTAGGCATGGAAGCAGCAGAGGACGGAAATGTTTTAGAAATAGCTGCTTTACCAGAAAACCGTATTGCTGGAGGCCGTGCGAAAACTTCGGCAAAGAGAAGCCGTAAAAAGAGAAGACGTTAAGGGACTGTGGTGATACACAGTCCTTTTCTGTGATATGGAAAAATTTTTGGGAAAGAGGTGGTAAACAATGAAGAAAAAACCTGAAATACTGTCGCCAGCCGGTTCTGTTGTGGGGATGAGGGCGGCTGTCGCGGCCGGCTGCGATGCGGTTTATATAGGGGGAAGTTCTTTTGGGGCTAGGGCATATGCTGAAAATCCAGAAAAGGATGAACTTTTGGAGGCAATTGATTTTTGCCATCTGCACAATGTTAAACTCTATATGACAGTCAATACGCTTTTGAAAAATCAGGAAATGGAAGAGGAACTATTCTCTTTCCTGCAACCATACTATGAATCTGGGCTGGACGCCGTAATTGTGCAGGATGTTGGGGTTTTGCGTTTTATCAGCAGGCATTTCCCTTCTCTTCCAATCCATGCCAGCACGCAGATGACCTTGACAATGGGGAAAGGTGCAAAAGGGCTGGGCCAATACCATGTTACCCGTATTGTCCCAGCGAGGGAACTGACAATTGGCGAACTTTGCCAGATGCGCCATGATACAGGCCTGGAGATAGAGGTTTTTGTTCACGGTGCGCTTTGCTACTGTTATTCAGGGCAGTGCCTTTTTAGCAGCATGTTTGGCGGAAGGAGCGGAAACCGGGGCAGATGCACACAGCCGTGTAGGATGCTGTACTATCCTGGGGAGGAGGGAGAGGAGAGGAAGCATATAGAAGGGCAGTATCTGTTAAGCCCCAAAGAGCTGTGCAACCTTCCCTGCCTTCCAGAATTAATTGAGGCTGGGGTGGATTCTTTTAAAATTGAAGGGAGAATGAAACGGGCAGAGTATACTGCTTTTGTTACGGCAGTATACAGAAAATATGTGGATTATTATTATAAACTGGGAAAGGGAGGCTACCAGGAATACCTGTCGGGGCATCAAAAAGAGTGGCAGGAGGATTTGCGCTGTTTGGCAGAGTTATATAATAGGAATGGTTTTACGCAGGGCTATTTGAAAGGGCTGTCAGGTGATGTTACAAGACGTTCTCAAGCAAAAAAAGGAGAAATGCTTGCCTCCCTGCGTCCAAATCATGGCGGCGTTTATATTGGGAAGGTACTATCTGTAGGAAAACGGGAAGTGACTTATCAAGCGGAGAAAAATCTTTCCGCGCAAGATGTGGTGGAATTCCGGGACAGCAGGCAGAAGCCATCTTATGAATATACACTTGGGAAGGATATCCCGGCAGGGCAGAAAGTGGCAACCCTTTATAAAAAGGGATGTAAAATCCAGGTTGGGGACAGTGTTTACCGTACAAAGGACGCCCGTCTTTTGGAGAAAATCAGGGAAAAGTACCTGGAAAAAAAGATACAGTCTGCAATTTTTGGGGAATTGATAGCAGAAGAGGGGAAAGAGCTATGCCTACGGCTGGAAAAAAGGGACGGTGCGAAGTGTATTTGTATAGAATGTTTAGGCGGATTTTGCGAGAAAGCAGATAAACGGCCAGCAACAGAGGAGGATGTGATAAAAATCCTGAACCAGACCGGAAATAGCAGTTTTTATTTTGAAGGGCTTATTGTTAAGTTAACAGGAAGCCCGTTCCTCCCAGTTGGTTTGTTGAAAAAATTGCGGCGCCAGGCGTTTGGGATGCTAGAAGAGGAAATTACCAGGTGCTTCCGGCGTAAGGATGCTTATATAAAAGATAAACAAGAGATAATAGCAGAGGGAAGAGAGGGGCATTCCCTGACGTTTGCCGCATCTGTAATGAATAGAGGGCAGCTATCAGCAGTTTTAGGATGCCCGTCAATCCATGTTGTCTATCTACAGACAGAACGGATGGCGGCGGGGGAGATAAAAGAAGCTTATAAAGAGGTAAGGGCTGCCAATAAAAGCCCTTGGCTTGTGCTTCCGGCAGTATTCCGTGCACCTGTATGGAAGCTGTTTGAAAAAGAGTGGGAACGGGAAGGGGGGATTTTTTCTCTTTCCTGGGATGGCTATTTAGCCAAGAATATGGAGTCGTTGGAGTTTTTAACAGAAATAGCAGGGGCTGACAGGACAAAAATCAGGCTAGAGCACAATATGTATGTTATGAACCAGGAGGCGTATTCTTTCTGGCGTGAACAGGGGATTGGGAAACTTACTGTGCCGCTTGAAGCATCATGGGAAGAAATAAAAGAGTTTCCTTTTATTGGGCAGATGGAATGTGTTGTCTATGGAAAAATCCCACTGATGGTAACAGCCCAGTGCCTGCGGGCGAATAAAGAAGGATGTGTGTGCCAGGAAAGGGAAAGCCATGCGTCGCCCATATTTTTCCAAAATGGGAAGGGGACAGGGTTTTTATCTGTTAATTATTGCAAATACTGTTATAATGTGGTATACCAGAAAGAACCGCTTTTCCTGGAGAACAAGGATGGCTGGTGGGAAAAAAGCGGTATTTCTGCCATCCGCTATGCTTTTACCACAGAGAGCAGGGAGGAGACGGCAGATGTCCTTGCCGGAAGGATGCAGGGAAAAACACAGACAGGCCATTTCAGGCGTGGAATTGAGTAAAAATAGATGGCAGCAGAGAAGGTGAGTAAATGGACAAAAAAGAAGCGGCAAAAAAATTAATTGAGATGTTTGGTTCCGTTGATGCAGTAGGAGTGGCTCATTCTATTGTTGTAGAAATCTCGAAATACGTTATTATATTATTGTTTGCAGTGTATACCTGGCATTGCTTTACGGTTTTTTTCGGAAAAAATGCAGAAAAAAAAGAAAAGGTTTACCGAAGGCAGAACAGAATTATGTATGCAATCCATTTTATCTGTTCCTTAGTGCTTTTTTTAAACAGCCTGGATTGGGAAATTGCCCTGTTGTATCTGGCACAGCTTACTTTTTTGTTTTTTGTAAATAAAGCATATCTTTATGTATATAAGAATGCATCTAAACTAATATTGAACAACATGCTGATGCTTTTGATGATTGGGTTTGTGATGCTTGGGCGGATAAAGCAGCCGTTTGCAGTACGGCAGTTGGTTTTTGCGGCGGTAACTTGCCTTGTGGGGCTGTTCATCCCACTTTTGATAGAAAAAATCCATTTCTTTGACCGTTTTGGGAAAGCCTATGCTGTGGCAGGGATTTGTATGCTGGCTTTGGTATTCGTGATTGGAAAATCTGTCTATGGGGCAAAGAACTGGATTGTAATTGCTGGTTTTGCAATGCAGCCTTCTGAATTTGTCAAAATTATCTATGTGTTTTTTATTGCGGCGATGCTTGCAAAGGCATCAGATTTCCGCAATGTTTTGGTAACAGGTGCCATTGCTGGCAGCCATGTGCTGATTCTTGTTGCGGAAAAAGATTTGGGCGCTGCATTAATCTATTATTTTACATTCCTTGCCATTTTATATGTAGCAACTCAGCAGCCATTGTACCTGGGGGCTGGTTTTGTGGCAGGGGCGGTTGCCGCCGTTGTGGCATGGAAACTTTTTACCCATGTGCAAAAACGTGTGACCGCATGGATGGATCCATGGGGAAGCATTGATGATGCAGGATACCAGGTTGCACAGTCGCTTTTTGCCGTCGGTACAGGCGGATGGTTTGGCATGGGGCTGGGGGAAGGGCTTCCGTCCAGGATTCCGGTGGCAGAGAGCGATTTTATCTTTTCTGCAATCAGTGAAGAACTGGGGGCGTTTTTTGCAATCTGCCTGATTTTGGTTGAAGTAAGCTGTTTTATCTTGTTTATCAATATTGCCCTGAAAATGACAAGGCGGTTTTATAAGCTGACAGCGCTGGGGCTGGCAGTAGAATATATTTTCCAAGTGTTCCTTACAATTGGCGGCGTAACGAAATTTATCCCTTCTACTGGGGTGACGCTGCCTTTGGTAAGCTATGGTGGGAGTTCTGTAATCAGTACGATAATTTTATTCTGTATCATCCAGGGGATGTATGTGTTAAATTGCCAGGAGGAGGAGAAAATTGAAAGAGAGACAGTACAGGCGCGGTAATAGGCAGATTCTAATATTGACATATGGCATAAGTTTTGTTTTTTTGTGCATGGCGGGTTATTTTGTGTACTTTATGGCAGTACAGAGCCGGCGGATTATCAATAATCCTTATAATAAGCGCCAGGAGGCACTGGCAAAAAAGGTACAGAAGGGGAAGATCGTATCTGCTGATGGCAAGGTTCTGGCAAAGACAGTTACAGATGGGGAAGGGAATGACACAAGGGTGTATCCATACAATGATATGTTCTGCCATATTGTGGGGAGAGAAGATAACAGTATGACAGGGATTGAGGGCAGGCAGTGTTATCCACTTTTAACATCCCATTCTAACCCATTAAAACAGCTTGGGAATACGTTGCAGGGCAAAAAAAGCCCTGGGGATACCGTAGTTACAACTTTGGACTATAAGCTGCAGGAAGCTGCTTACCGTGCCTTGGGAAACCATAAGGGGGCTGTGGTTGCGTTAGAGCCTTCAACAGGGAAGGTATTGGCAATGGTTTCCAAACCGGCATATGACCCTAACCGTGTAAAACAGGACTGGGAAGAGCTGACAAGTGATTCCAATGAGGATTCTGCGCTTGTGAACCGCGCATCACAGGGCTTATATCCGCCAGGTTCAACATTTAAGGTGCTGACTGCGATAGAATATATTATGGAAAATCCAGATTCATACCAGAAATTCCGGTATGAATGTAAGGGAACCGATTCTTTTTCTGGCAATAAAATTAACTGTTATGGGAAGACAGCGCATGGGAAGCTGGATTTAAAATCGGCACTGGCAAAATCATGCAATGGCGCGTTTGCTAAAATAGGGACAACCTTGGATGTTCCCAGGTTCCGGAAATTGACAGAAAAGTTTTTGTTTAACAAAGAACTTGCAGTAGACTTCGAGTATAATAAAAGCCGTTTTTCCCTGACAAAAGATTCTGATTTGGGGGAATTGACACAGACAGTGATGGGGCAGGGGAAAACAATGATTACCCCGCTTGAAAATGCAATAATTGCGGCAACAATTGCAAACAAAGGGGAAATGATGGTTCCATATGCTGTAGGGCAGGTGGAAAATGATGCAGGGCAGGTGGTAACGCAATATAAGCCTGAAAGCAAGGGGCAGATAATTGAAGAATCCCTTGCAAAAAAGATAAATAAGATGATGCAGGCGGTTGTCTCGGAAGGAACGGCGCATTCCCTGCAAGGGCTTCCATGTTCCGTAGCAGGCAAGACCGGGTCGGCAGAATTTGATTCCGAGGGGACTTCCCATGCATGGTTTATTGGGTTTGCCCCGGCAAATAACCCCCAAATTGCTGTTAGCATTGTCGTGGAAGGCGCTGGGACTGGAAGTGAATACGCGCTTCCGATTGCGCGGCAGATGTTTGAAGAGTATTTTTGAGGATAACAGGCATTGCAAAGAGTAGTGAAAAAGAGTATACTAATTAACAGACACACCAACCAAGGAGGATTTGCTATGACAAAAGCAACGAGTTGTGGCGGTGTGGTGATTTTCAAAGGAAAGATTTTAATCCTGTATAAAAATTATAAGAACCGGTACGATGGATGGATGTTACCGAAAGGAACCGTCGAAATGGGGGAAGAGTATAAGGAAACAGCACTGCGGGAGGTGAAGGAAGAGACAAGTGCAGATGCCAGTATTATAAAATATGTGGGAAAGAGTCAGTATACCTTTAATACACCAACAGACACCGTGGTTAAAGAAGTACATTGGTATCTTATGATGGGTGAGAGCTATTTTAGCAGGCCGCAGCGGGAGGAATTTTTCCAGGATTCCGGCTTTTATAAATATCATGAAGCATATCATTTGCTAAAATTTACAAATGAAAGGCAGATATTGGAAAGAGCGTATATGGAGTATATAGATTTGAAAAAGAATAATTTGTGGGGAAGCCGCAAATATTATTAGGATTATTGTTACTATTCACGTGAATAGTAACGGATTATTATGAGAACAATAACCAGTTATAAATCTGCCTTGACAAATTGGATGTGAGGTAATATAATACCATTAGATTTGATTTGTAACATAATTTATTTTGTTGATGGCTGCTTTATGCGTTGGCATTTATCTGCAATATAAATTGTATGAGATGCCGTTATTCTGGGCAGATTATTTTATCATTATAGTAAGGGAGAAAAACTATGGGAAATAATATTTTGATTGTTGACGATGCAGCATTTATGCGTATGATGGTGAAAGATATTTTAACGAAAGGCGGTTATAATGTTGTGGGAGAGGCTGAGAATGGTCTCGTAGCCGTTCAGAAATATAGTGAATTAAAGCCAGATTTGATTACTCTTGATATTACTATGCCAGAAATGGATGGTATTCAAGCATTAAAGAAGATTAAAGAGATGGATCCAGGGGCACAGGTTATTATGTGTTCTGCAATGGGACAACAGGCTATGGTTATTGAAGCGATACAAAATGGGGCGAAAGATTTCATTGTTAAACCGTTCCAAGCAGATCGTGTATTGGAGGCTGTAAAGAAAGTTATTGGTTAGTAATACATATTATGAAAGAGACTGCATTGCAGTCTCTTTTTAACTTATAGGGAACTTCGCCAGTTTTCAGTGTGAAGAGTGCTGGTTTTGCGTTCTTCTTAGGTCGGCAGTAGCCTAACTTGGCGAGTTGTTTTCGGATTTGGAAAGGCTTTGTCACTATTTGGGCTTGTACATAGATGGTAAAAGGGCACCAGCATAGGCGGTGTCTTTTTTGCTTGCTTATTCCCTAGAGCGTGTTTGGGATGTTGAATAGCCCTTATTGCAAATCTGCTACATCTGGTTATTTGAATCGATAGGGCAAATTTCATTCTATTGGCAATGGATAGAGTAACCGATTTCCAAACATGCTCTAAGACTGCAGGCAAGTTTTTAGCTTTATGTCAAAAAAGTGTTATTTGTCCTTAGAGGGCAAGAAAAGATGTGGATAACTTTATAGTTATCCACATCTTTTCCTGGATAAAAAGTGAGAAATAACAGTTATCAGCGAAGTTTTGCACATTATCCACAATAGGCACTAAAAAAAGAAACGTGGAAATCTTCGAAAAATAGGAAAAAATGTCGTATTGTCACGATAAATGGCAGCAGCATATTTTAACAGCAGTGATTTGTAATAACCGATTGATTGACGAGGAAGGTATATGTAAATTGTCTAACAATAATAGTGGAATTGCTTAATCTATTGTGCATTTTTACTTGCTTTTGTGATATATGCGGTGTATAATGGAAATTAGAAAACAGCAAAGGAGTGGTGACTATGCAGTATATTATCAGCGGTAAAAATATCGACGTTACAGAAGGGCTTAAATCAGCAATCCATGATAAGATTGGGAAGCTGGAAAGGTATTTTACTCCAGATACGGAAGTACATGTTACACTTAGTGTCGAAAAAGAGAGGCAGAAGATTGAGATTACAATTCCTATGAAAGGGAACATTGTCCGTGCAGAGCAAGTCAGCAATGATATGTATGTATCAATTGATTTGGTGGAAGAGATTATTGAGCGCCAGCTGCGCAAATATAAGAACAAACTTGTAGATCAGAAGCAAACGGCTGCCAGCCTCAGCAAAGCTTTTGTCGATGAAGAGATTGAAGATGATGAAGAGATTAAAATTATCCGTTCCAAGAGGTTTGCGATGAAGCCGATGGATCCAGAAGAGGCTTGCATTCAGATGGATCTTTTGGGGCATAATTTTTATGTTTTCCGTAATGCGATTACCGAAGAAGTAAACGTTGTGTATAAAAGAAAGGGAAATACGTTTGGTTTGATAGAGCCAGAATTCTAAATAGATAAGGGACTTCCATGGAATGTTTACAGATAATCCACAGGATTATTTAGGCAGTTCCGAAAGGCTTTGGCGTTGGGGAATTTTGCAAAAGCTTTGAAGAGTTTTGGACAAGTACTATGGGGAGTTTGGCAGGAGCTAAAGAAAAGGCAGGTTAGCGCTGCTGGACAGAAAAAAGAGGAGGTTCTTTCATAAAGAGCCTCTTTTTGAATAGGAGTTCCTGCAGGATTGGGTTGGTGAACTTCCTGAAAAGGATTTTCTAATCTGTTTTTGGAACCATTTTCCTCTTTTGAAATATATTATACCGAGGTGATTCTTTGAATGGTATAATATATGCTTTGTTGGGAACGGCATTTACGTTCCTTCTTACGACATTAGGCGCAGCTAATGTATTTTTCGTCAAGAAAAATGTAAACCAGAATGTACAATGCCTTTTTCTGGGATTTGCGGGCGGCGTAATGATTGCAGCGTCAATCTGGTCTTTGCTTGTTCCGGGAATCGAAGCGGCGCAGTCTAACCATCAGATTGGGTGGCTGGTTACATCAGGCGGTTTCCTGCTTGGGGTAGTTTTGCTGCTTACTGTTGATTTCCTTTTGAAAGGGAAGCTGAAAAAGCTGCAAGAAAATGGAAAAAAGCTGCCATTGACAAAGAAGACAGCAATGCTTCTGATGGCAATCACAATTCACAATATCCCAGAAGGGATGGCGGTTGGGATGGCATTTGCTTTTGCCGCCCAGGAACTTTCTAATGCCAATATTATGTCTGGTGCAATTGCGCTGGCATTGGGGATTGGCATCCAGAATTATCCGGAAGGGATGGCGGTTACGCTTCCGCTTTTGCGGGACGGCATAAGTAAAAAGAAGGCCTTTATCATAGGAAGTCTTTCTGCAGCAGTAGAGCCTGCTTTTGGGGTGATTGCTGCAGCGCTTGCGGGAATGGCAAGCCCGCTGATGCCGCTGCTGCTTTCTTTTGCCGCCGGGACGATGATTTATGTTGTAGTGGAGGAACTGATACCAGAGGCGCATCTGGGAGAAAAAGAAAACATAGGCACACTTGGGTTTGTCGTAGGTTTTCTGGTTATGATGATACTGGATGTCGCGTTAGGATAACTTTAAAAGGAACTTTTCTATAAATTTAAGCCCTCTTGTTCTATAAAATGATTGACAGTCTTTTACATTTTGTTTATGCTATTGCATACAATAAATATAAAAACAGGAGGGCTTAAAAATGCAGTTATTTATAAATATTGTCCGGGGGTTCTGCATGGCGCTGGCCGATAGCGTGCCGGGGGTTTCGGGAGGCACGGTTGCTTTTATCCTTGGCTTTTATGACAAATTTATCGGTTCATTGGCACATTTGATGAATGGGACAAAGAAGGAGAGGAAAGAGGCAGTTTTTTTCCTGATAAAATTAATGGCAGGCTGGCTGATTGGTTTCTGCCTTTCTGTGCTGGTGCTTGGGAAGATTTTTAATACCCATATTTATGAATTGTCGTCTTTGTTTATGGGGCTGTCTGTTTTTGCGCTTCCAATTGTAGTATTGGAAGAAAAAGAGGTTCTAAAGGAAAAAAAACAGAATGTATTTTTTACTGTTGTAGGGATTGTAATTGTAGCGATGATTACATACCTGAATGCAAACGGAAGGGAAGCTGGCGCAGTTGATATTGCAAATTTGTCTGTTGGGACGGCGGCATATATTTTCCTGGTTGCAATGGTTGCGATTTCTGCGATGGTACTGCCTGGGATTTCTGGTTCGACGCTTCTTCTGATATTTGGGCTGTATGTGCCAATTATCAGTGCGATTAAGGAATTTCTGCATTTCAAATTTACCTACTTCTGGGCGCTTGTAATCTTTGGGTTGGGGATGATTGCAGGAATCCTGACAGTTATTAAGCTTGTCAGGGCTGGGCTGGAGAAGCACAGGGGCATGATGGTATATCTGATACTCGGCTTGATGATAGGCGCGTTGTATGCAATTGTAATGGGGCCGACGACACTCGATATCCCACAGCCTGCGATGACAGTTAAGACATTCCATCCGATTTTCTTTTTGCTGGGAGGCATTATCTTGTTTGCCTTGCAGAAGCTGAAAGGGATTTCAGAGGCAAACCAAGGATAAAACCTTTTGTGGGAAAAGCATAAAAACATGGGAAACCATTGGAAAGATAATAGGGCATGTAAATGGATTGCATCCAAAATAAATTTTGGAAGTTTATGGATTACAGTGCCTAAAATGGAATGATATGGCATAGACTACTATAAATATGCAGAAAGCAGGGGTAGCCTATGCTTAATTATTTATGGGGATTTATGATACTGATTGGACTGGGGTATGGGATTGTGACAGGTCAGGTTGAAGCTTTGAGCAATGCGGCGATTGACAGTGCAGGGGAGGCCGTGACACTGGCGCTTACGATGCTTGGGATTATGGCGATGTGGACAGGGCTGATGGAGGTTGCCAGGAGGGCAGGGATTATGGACCGTATGACAAAGGGGCTGTATCCGGTGCTGCGCTTCCTTTTCCCAAGGATTCCAAAGGGGCATAAAGCAAACGAGTATATTGCTGCAAATATTATTGCCAATGTGCTGGGGCTTGGCTGGGCGGCGACGCCAATGGGCTTAAAGGCAATGAAAGAACTGGCGTCGCTGGAAAGGGAGAGAATTGCAAAACAAAAGAAACCTGGCGGCATGGATCCGGATGATGTGCAGGTTACGAAAGCAAGTGATGAAATGTGCACTTTCCTGGTGATTAATATATCTTCTTTGCAGCTAATCCCTGTCAGCGTTATTGCCTACCGGGCGCAGTATGGCGCAGTTAATCCGGCGGCAATTGTGCTTCCGGGGTTGATTGCTACAGTGGCAAGTACTTTGGCGGCAGTTATATTTTGCAGGTGGATGGGGAAAAAAGGGCGTAATCAGAATTGATTTTTATGGCATTCTATTGTATAATACTTCCTTAGCAAGGTGAGAGAGTTTGCGCAGAAAAGCGTAGGAATGAGGAAGAATATGGCAAATTATAATAAGACAGTTTTGATTGTTGATGATTCAGAGGCAGACCGTATGGCATTAAAGAGCATGCTTGGAGAATTTAAATTAATAGAGGCAGAAAGCGGGTATGCTGCCCAGACAGTTATTACAGAAAGAAGGTTCGATTTGGATGCTATTTTTCTGGATGTTTCAATGCCGGGGCTTGATGGGTTCGGGGTATTGAAAAATATGCAATTAAAGGGGATACATAATATATCTGTTTTCATGGTTTCTTCTGAGGCAACGACAGAAAATGTGACGAAAGCAGCAAAATTTAATGTTGCAGGCTTTATTAAGAAGCCGCTTGAGAAGGAGGATGTTTTGAGCAGGCTGAAGACAAATCTTGGAATATCAGGATAAGACATGCTGACGAAAGGAATGGATAAGGATGGACAAAAAGATAAGACGGGTTTTTATGTACAGTATTGTTAGTGCTGTTACGATATGTGTGATTATTTTCAGCTTTTTGGTATATTGGATGTCAAAGCAGACAAGGGAATCTGTTTCCAATATCAGTGCGCTTTATATGTCTGAGATGTGTATTCAGATTAAACAGAAATTTACATCAGTTAGCAAGCTGCGCATGGATCAGATGTCAGGACTTATAAGGCGTACTTCGCCAGAAGCGGCGGTGTATGGAACAGAAATGTTTGAGCAGTTACAGGTTGGGGCGGAAGTACGGGATTTGGAGAGCCTGGGGCTTTATAAAGAAGATGGTGAAGCAGAACATATTTATGGGGAAAAGTTACAAGTCTATGACTTTAGTGATTTATTAAAGGTTATGGAAAAAGAAGAGGCAGGGCTTGCCTGGGGCCAGAATGAAGAAGGGGATAAATTCCTTATGATGGCTGTTAGGGCAAAATATCCATTAAAAGATGGAAGCACAAGTGATTTCCTGGTAGGGGCAGTTTCCATGGAATACTTGAATAATGCCCTTTATCTTGATGAAAAAGAAGGGATGATGTATTCCCATATCATTGACAATGACGGGACTTTTGTAATCAGGAATTCTGATGCTTACAGGGAGAATTATTTTGACCGGATTGATTCCCTGATTGAAGAAAATCCGGGACAGGGAAGGACAGGGAGTAAAGTTTATACAGAAGAATTAAAAAAGGCGGTAGAACGGGAAGAGTCGTATTTTACAATTGTAATGATTGACGGGGAAGAGCGTTTTGTGCACTGCACGCCTATCTCTGAAAATGTTGACTGGTATCTGGTTGCCGTTATGCCAAGCGAGGCTCTTGATACGACAATCAACCATCTGGATAGGGTTCGTATTATAAGCATACTAAGTGTATTTGCAGTTATTATGGTTACGATGCTGGTTATTTTTAATATTTATTACCAGTTTTCGAAAAAGCAGATGAAGCTGTTAGACCAGGCTAAGAAAGAGGCGGTTCATGCCAATGAGGCAAAAAGTGAATTCCTGTCCAGCATGAGCCATGATATCCGTACCCCAATGAATGCAATTATTGGGATGACAGAGATTGCCACAAGGAATATCCGGGATTCCGCCAGGATAGAAGACTGTTTGGGGAAAATCAGGCTCTCAAGCAAGCATTTGCTTGGGTTAATTAATGACGTCCTGGATATGTCTAAGATTGAAAGCGGTAAAATGACATTAAATGAAGGCCCGATGTCTTTGCGTGAGGTGATGGATGATATTGTAAATATTGCCCAGCCGCAGATTAAGGAAAAGAATCAGTATTTTGATATTTATATACAGGATATCTATACAGAAAATGTACTGTGTGATGAAATACGTTTTAACCAGGTAATTTTAAACCTGTTGTCCAATGCAATTAAATTTACCCCGGCAGAAGGCAGGATTGATGTGCATCTGTACCAGGAGCCGTCAGAGAAAGGGGAGGAATTTATCAAGACACATGTTATCGTGGAGGACACGGGAATCGGCATGTCGGAAGAGTTCCAGAAGAAAATTTTTGACAGCTTTGTAAGGGAAGAAAAAACACAGGTACAAAAAATTGCAGGGACGGGCCTTGGAACCTCCATTGCGAAAAATATTATCAACCTGATGGGTGGTAAAATTGAACTGCAAAGTGAAGAAGGAAAGGGCAGTACGTTCCATGTAATTGTGGATATGAAAAAATCCCATTTGGAAGAAAGCGAAATGAAGCTGCCAGAATGGAATGTCCTGGTGGTGGACGATGACGAGCGGCTTTGCTTAAGCGCTGTTGCAAATTTGAGGGATTTAGGCGTTCATGCGGATTGGACTCTGGATGGCAGGGAAGCGGTAAATATGATTGTAGAGCACCATGAGAAAGGGGAGGATTACCACTTTGCCCTGATTGACTGGAAAATGCCTAATATGGATGGAATCCAGACAATCCATGAGATACGGAAGAAGGTTGGGAAATATATGCCGATTTTCCTGGTTTCTTCTTATGATTGGGGAGAACTTGAGGACAAAATGAATTCTTATGAAATTGAAGGGTTTATTGCAAAGCCCCTCTTTAAATCAACTTTGTTTGTCCGTCTGCAGCAATATATGGAGGGATATAAATTTGATACGGAGGGTGCAGAGGAGTCAATAGATTTCAGCAATAAGCATATCCTACTGTCAGAGGATATTGATATTAACTGGGAGATTGCAAATGAAATCCTTTCTGCATCTGGATTAATCCTGGAAAGGGCAGAAAATGGCCTGGAATGCGTAAATATGTTTAAGGATTCTGAGGTAGGTTTTTATGATGCGATTTTAATGGATATCCGCATGCCAATTATGGATGGGTATGATGCGACAAAAGCAATCCGTGCATTAAACCGTGCTGACAGCAGCCTGCCAATTATTGCCATGACGGCAGATGCATTTTCTGACGATGCACAGCGTTGTTTTGAATGCGGCATGGACGCACACCTGACGAAACCGCTTGATATCAGGGAATGTATGAGAACACTGCAGAAATATCTATCTTGACATTTCAATAGAAAAATGTTATTTTAGGGTTGAAAATTATGAAATAGAGGCTTAGCTAGATAAAATAATGAGGGAGACAGAATGGAAAAACAGCAGATACTGATAGTTGATGATGAAGAAATTAACCGTGTAATTTTAAAGGAGATTTTCCAGGAAGATTATGAGATTATAGAAGCTGTGGATGGGCGGGACGCCATATATAAAATCCAGAGTAGGCATAACCTGGTATTGATTTTACTTGATGTTATCATGCCGGTGATGGATGGGTTTATGGTATTAGAATATATGCAGAGCCATAATCTGATTGAGAAAATCCCGGTTATACTGATTACCAGCGAAAGTGTCGGAGAAAGTGAGGGTAAAGCATATTCATATGGTGTGGCGGATGTTATGCATAAGCCGTTTTATCCTTATATTGTAAAGAGGAGAAGCAAGAATATTATTAACCTGTACCAGCATAAAGAGCATATGGAGCAGCGTTTAAAGGAACAAGAAGAAGAAATCAGGGCGCAGGAGAAAGAAATCCGAAAAGGGAATGAGTTTATTATTGATGCCCTTAGTTCGGTTGTTGAATTCAGGAGTGCGGAGACAGGGGAACATACCAGGCGTATTAAATATTTTACAAGGGTACTGTTAAGGTATCTTGTGAACTATTTTCCAAAGTATGGGCTTACTCCTTCTCAGGTTGATAATATTGCAAGGGCGTCTGCCCTCCATGATATTGGCAAGGTAGGAATCCCGGATGCGGTTTTGTTAAAGCCTGGGCGGCTGACAGATGAAGAATATGAAACGATGAAAGCACATACGACGATTGGATGTGAAATGCTTGAAAAATCCTGTAGGGATAAGTCAAGTGAATTTTACAGATATTGTTATGAAATCTGCCGCCATCATCATGAGCGGTGGGATGGAAGAGGGTATCCTGACCATCTGGCGGGAGATGATATTCCAATTAGTGCGCAGGTGGTTTCCATTGCGGATGTTTATGATGCTTTGGTAAGCCCAAGGGTATATAAAAGTGCATTTGCCAGTAGTACAGCGTTTGATATGATTATGAATGGTGAGTGTGGTGAATTTTCGCCAGATATTTTGGAGTGTTTTGCACTTGCTAAAGAGGATTTCTTCAACATTGTAGAAGTAATTAAGATGTTTGATTTTCTTGAATAAAAGGGGAGTGCGCATGCATTCCTCTTTTTGGGCTGGAACTGGAAATTTTTGTAATAATGGCAAAATACTTGTTTTGCCATTATTATTTAGGAGGGAAAGAGGATATGAGACAGAACCAGGGCTACATATTTCCAACAGAAGACGCGCTTGAAATGATATTCATTTTCAGCAGCGCAGGGACTATTTTTTATGCAAACGCAGCAGCAAAGAAGAAGCTGGAGAGAAAAAGTGATTTGTGCGGGAAGCATATTAGCGATGTCTTCCCGAATACATTTAAATATACAGAAGATGGGTTTGAGACGGATTACCCATTTGGGAAAGAAGTACAGGATCTTTTGGCTTACCGTACTAATTTGACTTGTTTTCCGGTGGAAGCCAGGATTGAGGTTGATGAAAATAATCCGGATGTTTACATATGTATGGCAAATGATGTGCTGGAAAAGGAATTTTTAAATAAAGAGATTGAAAAGGTACGTGAGGAAGCACAACAGGCGCTCAAGGTAAAGTCAGAATTTGTTGCAAACGTGACGCATGAGCTGCGTACTCCGGTAAATGGGGTTCTTGGCAATGTAAAGGAATTATTGTGCGAGGAATGGGATGGACCGACTGAAAAAGCACTGCGTCTGATTGAACGCTGCTGTGGGGATATGAATAAGATTATTAATAATATCCTGGATTTTTCCAAGCTGGAGGCGGGTAAGTTTTCCTTGGAGCCGCGTAAATTCCATTTTAGGAATATGATGGATTATGTGAAATCCCATCATATCAATAAAATTACAGAAAAGGGACTGGAGTTTTTTATGACGGTATCCCCGCAGATACCAGAATATGTAATAGGGGATGAACTGAGGGTTGTACAGATTTTAAATAATCTTTTGTCGAATGCCCTGAAATTTACGGCGATTGGGAAGATTACAGTTGAGGTTGTCAAGACGGCAAGGGTGAATGATAAGATTGAGCTGTTTTTTATTGTGGCAGATACCGGGATTGGCATTGATAAAGAGGATAAGAAAAAGCTGTTCCAGAGCTTTTCGCAGGTAGATGCTTCCATATCCAGGAAGTATGGTGGCACAGGCCTGGGGCTGAATATCTGTAAGCAGTTAGTGGAGTTGATGGGCGGAAGGATTGAGGTGGAAGGGAAGAAGAACAGAGGGAGCACATTTTCGTTTTCCATCTGGGTAAATGCCTGTGCAGGCGAAGAAGAGCCTGCTGCGCAGAGAGAGGAGGCAGAGATTCCGTTTGTATCATCTGCTGCAAGTATCCATGAGGAAGACAGCCAGGAAGAGATCAGACAGTATGGAACGCCGGAAAACCAGGAGAACCTGAAAAAAGTCCTGTCAAAGCTGATTCTGTGTGTGGAGATGGAGAACTGGGAAAAAGCAGAAATGTTTATGGAGACAGTCAGGCAGCTTACAGAAGAGGCGCCACGTGAAGTGAAACGTGTGATTTTGAAACTGAAGATGGCAATCCAGAAAGAAAACTATGATAAGATAACTGCTGAATTTGATGCATTAAACAGTTTTCTGTAAAAGGATGCATGTTTTAGATTGGAAGGAGATATTGGATGGAGTTAGGGACAAATGAAATGGATGGCGGTACAGTCCTGATTGTAGATGATGTGGAATCAAACAGGATAATTTTAGGGGAGATAATAAAGAACATGAATTGCGTCCCACTTTTGGCAGAAAATGGGAAGCAGGCCTTGGAGCTGGTAAAGCAGAATAGGCCGCAGCTCGTATTGACAGATATTTCTATGCCTGGAATGGATGGTTATGAATTATGCAGTGTTTTAAAAGGAAAGGAAACGACGAAGGATATTCCGATTGTTTTTATTTCTGCGCTTGATAACCCAAATGATATGGTGGATGGCTTCCGGCTGGGCGGAGCAGATTATGTGACAAAGCCGTTCATCCCGGAGGTTGTGCAGGCAAGGGTGAGCGTCCATCTCAGGCTGTACCAGGCAAACCAGGGGCTTTTGCAGATGAACAGAAAGCTGCAGGTTTCTGTCACAGAGCAGTTAAACCAAATGGAGCAGGAGAAAAAGAATGTGCTTTATGCAATTGCAAATATTGTAGAGCAAAATGCCGGTTATGATGAAAACCGGATGAAGCGTTTAAAACACAACTGTGGGATTTTGGCACAGGGGATGCAGCTCTCCCCGTTGTTTGCTGATAAGATTTCAGATACTTATGTGGATACGATTAAGCTTGCTGTGTCAATTTGTGATATAGGGAAGATTGGCATCCCAACAGACCTTTTAAAAAAGGAAGGGAACTTGACACAGGAAGAAGAGGCAGTGATGCGAAATCATACGAAAATTGGCGCCAAGTTCCTGGAAGACCTTTATGCAGATAATGAAGATAACGATTTTATTCGTATTTCGAAAGATATTGTAAAGTACCATCATGAAAACTGGGATGGAAGCGGATATCCTGACGGTCTGGCAGAGGATAAGATTCCTCTTGCTGCCCAGATTGTGGCTGTAATGGATAGTTACTGCACCCTGACAGAAAAGGATGGCTGCAGCCGGCAGGAAGCATTGGAAATTATGGAAAAAGAATCTGGAGTACGGTTAAATCCTGATATTTTAAAGATTTGCAGTAAAATATCACGTCAATTCTGTTAAGCGCCAAGCAGGTTGATGTAAACGTCAGGGACAGCACCGGAGATTTGGGAGGGATATCGTTTTGATGACGGATGAGGAGTTTACGAGAATTACATCATATATGAAGCAGAATTATGGCATAGAACTGGCAGAAAAGAGGGAGATTGTCAGGGGACGCCTGGAAAATTATATCAAGTCGGGGGGCTGGGGCAGTTTTCAGGAATTTATGAATGAAGTGGAGAGAGACCGCAGCGGGACACAGGAAAAGATGATGGTCAATCTCCTTACCACAAATTATACATATTTTATGAGGGAATTTGAACATTTTGAATTCTTCAGGAATGTTGTCCTTCCATGGATAAAGCAGAAAGAGAACAGCAGGAAGGATATGCGGGTTTGGTGCGGCGCAGCCTCTACAGGGGAAGAACCCTATATGATTGCAATGGTAATTGCTGACTTTTTGGGAATGGAACGGAATCAATGGGATTCCACGCTTTTGGCCACCGATGTCTCTACCAGGGCGTTGCAGCAGGCGATGGTAGGTGTTTACAGTGATGAGCAGCTTAAAAATGTCCCAGAGCATTGGAAAAAGCATTTTTTCCATCCGGCGGCTGGAGGCACACAGTTCCAAGTGCAGGATGAACTGAAAAAGAAAATTTTGTTCCGGCAGTTTAACTTGATGAACCCTTTTCCTTTTAAAAGAAAAATGCATACTGTATTTTTGCGCAATGTTATGATATACTTTAATGAGCAGACGAAACGGGAACTGATTCAAAAGGTATATAATTTTATGGAGCCGGGCGGGTATTTATTTATCGGGATGACGGAAACCCTTAACAGAAATACCACGCCGTTTGAGATTATAAAACCGTCAATATACAGAAAAAGGGAAGGAAAGTGAGTTATGCAGCCGATTAAGGTATTAATAGTAGACGATTCTATGGTATTCCAGGAATTGCTTTCCCAAAACCTGAGCAGGGATCCGGCAATACAGGTTGTGGGAACTGCAAAAGACCCTTTTGAAGCAAGGGACGCGATTCTTGCGCTTCATCCTGATGTCATGACATTGGACGTGGAGCTGCCAAGGATGAATGGGATTGAGTTTTTGAGGAAATTAATGCCGCAGTATCCATTGCCTGTTGTAGTCATTAGTGCCTTAAGCGATAAGGTCTTTGATGCAATGAGTGCAGGGGCCGTGGATTTTGTTGCAAAGCCAGCCATGTCAGGAAGGGGGCAGCTGGAGGAATTTATCAAAAATGAACTCCTGGTAAAAATTAAAATTGCTGCCACTGCTAAAGTAGGGAGCAGGAAGAGTGTTGTAATGCAGCAGCAGCCATCGTATTCAGGGACAAAAAGCAACCTTATTGTGGCAATTGGGGCTTCAACAGGCGGCACAGAGGCTATATTTTCTGTAGCAAAGGGTTTTGGGCCGGATATTCCGGGCATTGTAGTGGTACAGCATATGCCGCCGGGTTTTACAGAAATGTATGCGCAAAGGCTGAACACCCAGACCAGGCTCCGCGTGAAAGAGGCAAGGACAGGTGACAGGGTGATGCCCGGGCAGATGTTAATTGCACCGGGAGGGGATCAGCATATGCGCCTTGTAAAGGTAAACGGGGGCTATCAGGTGGAATGCAAGCATGGGCCGAAGGTGAATGGGCATTGTCCATCTGTGGAGGTACTTTTTGAATCTGTAGCAAAGGCAGCAGGCCGTGATGCCGTAGGGATTATCCTGACTGGAATGGGAGGGGATGGGGCAAAAGGGCTGCTGGCGATGAGAAAGGCAGGGGCGAAGACGATAGGTCAGGATGAATCTACCTGTGTTGTATATGGCATGCCCAAGGTCGCATATGATATTGGGGCAGTGCAGTATCAGGAAAAATTATCTGATATCGCAGGAAGGACATATGCTTTATTAAATAAAATGTAAAGGAGAGATAGCATGAAGATTCTATTGGCAGAAGATGATTTTGTAACAAGGAAATTTATGGTAAATTTCTTGTCAAAGTATGGTGAATGTGACGTTACTGTAGATGGAATGGAAGCAGTAGATGCATTTATGATGGCTTTGGAGGATGATGAGCCGTATGATTTAATTTGCCTTGATATTATGATGCCGGTTATGGATGGATATCAGGCGCTGATGGGAATCCGTAACCTGGAAAAGGAGAGAAATGTTCCAGAAGATAAGGCAGTAAAGGTTATTATGACAACTGCGCTGAATGAAGAAAAGAATGTCAAAATGGCATTTGAACTGGGTTGTACCATTTATTCCGGTAAGCCTATTGATCAGGGAAGGTTTGAACAGGCATTGAAGAAACTGGAGCTGATATAATTAGGAGTAACATTCTGATATCCTTATGGTTTTTGGATTGTTGCAGATAAATGAACATACTAGAATATGCAGGAAAGGAGAAGGATATGGCTGAGGAATTTAATGCAGAGGGCATGCTGGACATGTACCTGTTTGAAAACGGGCAGCTTTTGGAGCAGCTTCAGGAAACTGTCCTGGAGCAGAAGGATGCAGATTGTTTTGATGAGGACAGCATAAATGAGATATTCAGGACTATGCATACAATTAAGGGGTCTTCAGGAATCATGATGTTTGATGACATTATGGCCGTTTCCCATAAGCTGGAGGATGTTTTCTATTTTCTTAGGGAATCCCACCCGGATAATGTGCCGCATCTTGAACTGGTAGAACATGTGTTGGAGGTGGCAGATTTTATAACAGGCGAAATGGATAAAATCCAGAATGGTGACCCGGCAGACGGTGATTCCAGCGAGCTGATTAAAGAGCTTGATAAATTTTTAGCTTCTATCCAGGGCAATTCGGGAGAAACCGGGGCAAATCCGCCGCCAAAGAATGAACATGAGGCGCCGAAGCAGTTTTACATAGCGCCGGTTGCGACGAGTGCAAGCCGTTTTTACAAGATTTATATTACGTTTTTCCCGGAAACAGAGATGTCAAATGTCCATGCTTATAAGACAGTATATGCATTGAAGGAGATTGCAGAGGATTTATTGTACTCCCCGGAGGATATTATTGCAGATGCTTCTAGTGCAGATACAATTATAGAGGAGGGCTTCCGTATTCTTTTACAGGCTCAGTGCAGTGAGCAGGATATCCGTAATATAGTAAATGAGGGGTATGATATCCAGAAAGTGGATATTTATGAGTGTACCGCTGAGGAGTTTGTACAGGGCTTTGATTTTGGCAGCCACAAATCAGAGATTGATTTAGAATCTGATGTGGAGACAATTGAGAAAAAGGCACAGGCAGGGCAGGAAGCGTCCGCAGGGGAAGGAAAGGCATCTGCGAAAAAAGCAGAGATGGCGCCGGGCGATTTTGTCATAAAGTCAAAAGAGCCAGGTAAGAAAAAGAAGTTGGCACGGGATAAGCCGAAGACGGAGAAGGCATCCTTTATCAGTGTAAATGTAAGCAAGATGGATCAGTTGATGGATTTAATCGGAGAATTGGTTATCTCTGAATCTGTAGTACTGCAGAATCCTGACTTGAAGGTGCCGGGGCTGAACCTGAACAGCTTTAATAAAGCTGCAGCCCAGATGTCTAAGATTTCTACTGATTTGCAGAATGTGATTATGTCTATGAGGATGGTTCCGCTGACAAACACGTTCCAGAAGATGAACAGGATTGTCTTTGATGTTTCCAGGAAACTGGGCAAAGATATTGAGTTTGAAATGATAGGGGAACATACCGAAGTAGATAAAAATATTATTGAGCATATTTCCGACCCTCTGATGCATATGGTCAGGAACGCTTTGGATCATGGGATTGAGAGCAATGAAGAGCGTAAAGAAAGCGGCAAGGCCGATAAAGGAAAGGTTACGCTTTCTGCGAGGACAGAGGCTGGTAAGGTATGGATTAGCGTGGAAGACAATGGAAAAGGCCTTGACAGGGAGAAACTTCTTGCAAAAGCAAGAAAGCAGGGGCTTCTTGATGAAAATAAACCGGACAGCGCTTATTCTGATAAAGAAGTGTACCAGTTTATTACCCTTCCAGGTTTTTCAACGAAAGAACAGGTTACAGAGTACTCTGGCCGTGGCGTTGGAATGGATGTCGTAGTGCAGAATATCCAGTCAATTGGCGGTGCATTGGAGATTGACAGCACGCCAGGGGAAGGAAGCACGATGAGCCTGAAGATTCCGCTGACATTGGCAATTGTTGATGGAATTGTAATGGAGACGGGAAATTCTTCTTTTGTACTGGAAACGGCAGTAATTAAGGAATTTTTCAGTGTAACAGAGGATATGATGATACATGAGCCAAATGGGGATGAATATGTCATGATACGAGGGGAGTGTTTCCCTGTAATCCGCCTTGGAAGATGGTATGACCTGAAAGAAGAATATCAGGAGTCTGTTGAAAATGGCATGATGCTGATTCTTGAAGTAGAAGAAAAGAAAATCTGCCTGTTTGTTGACAGGCTGATTGGGGAACAGGAGATTGTTGTAAAACCAATTCCTGCATATATTAAGAAGGTGAAAGGGTTATCTGGCTGTACGCAGCTTGGCGATGGAAGCATTGCTTTAATCCTGGATCCAGGTGGATTAATCGTATAAAAAAGTAGAAAGGAACGGTATTCCAAATGGATGAAACAAGCGAATTGAGCAAACAGACGGACGAACTCCTGGGGACTTTAGATGAGCGGGATGCACAAAAGGACAAATATATGACTTTTAAATCTGGAAGTGAATATTTCGGCCTCAAAATCCAGTATGTTAATGAGATTATCCAATTCCAGGCGATTACGGCGATTCCAGAGACAGAAGAGTACATTAAAGGCCTGATTAACCTGAGGGGAAAGGTTATTCCTGTGATAGATGTCCGTTTGAGGTTTAAGCAGGAGCCATTTGAATATAATGACAGAACCTGCATTATTGTCATCAGTGTAAAATCTACAGTAGTCGGCCTAATTGTGGAGGAGATTGCGGAGGTAGTTGAAATTAGGGATAAAAACATCCTGCCGCCTCCTACCATTGGAAATGCAGATAAATTACACCATAAATATGTGTATGGCATTGGGAAAGTTGGAGATACTGTGAAGCTGTTGTTAGATCCAGATAAATTAATTAATGATGAGGAGCTAGAGGCAGCTGACCAGGGAAATGAAGCAAATAATGAAGAAGGAGATTAGCGAAACATGAAAAACTTGAGTATAAGGGTAAAATTGATTGTGGTGTTTGGCATGTCAATGATACTTACCATTATCAATGTAATGGTTGGTAATTCCATATCGAAGCAGATATTGGAGGTGGATGATAAGGAGTCGTTTGTAAGGAATGCTTCTATCTTCTCTTGGGGGCTGGCATTCATATCCGTTCTGGTTACGGTTTTGGCTGCATATAGTTTAATTAAGACAATTAGGAAATCGGTGGAGCAGTTATCCAATGCGGCAAAAGAGATTGCCATGGGGCATGTCAATATTGAACTGGTAAAATATAATAATGATGAATTTGGCGAGCTGGTAGATGAGTACCAGAAAGTAATCAGCAATATTAAATATCAGGCAAAGGTGGCAGAGGAGGTATCACAGGGAAACCTGACTGTGAAAGTTAATCCAAAGTCTCCAGAAGATATGCTGGGAAATTCTTTAAAGAGGCTGGTAGAGGATAATTACCATACTATGACTGGAATCAGCGACGCAGGCTCCCAGGTTACAATCAGTTCTTCCCAGGTAGCTAGCGCAAGCCAGGCGCTGGCTCAGGGTTCCACAGAGCAGGCTAGTGCAATCCAACAGATAACCGCATCAATTGATGAAATTGCAGGCAAGACAAAGCAGAATGCGGATGAGGCAAATTCTGCCGCAAACCTGGTTGCAAAGGCAATTAGCGATGTTGAGCAGGGAAATGAGCAGATGAAAGAAATGATGACTGCAATGCAGGATATCAACAAATCTTCTGAGAGTATATCCAAGATTATTAAGACAATTGACGATATTGCATTCCAGACAAATATCCTGGCATTAAATGCAGCAGTTGAGGCTGCAAGGGCAGGTGAGGCAGGCAAGGGATTTGCTGTTGTAGCAGAGGAAGTCAGGAGCCTTGCGGCTAAGAGTGCGTCTGCAGCAGCAGAAACTTCTGAATTAATCGAAGATTCTATTGAAAAAGTAAGCTTTGGTTCTAAGATAGTAGATAATACGGCAAAAGCTATGGAAGAGATTTCGACAGTAGTAAAAGAAAGCGAAGGAATCATCAATGGGATTGCGGAGTCTTCCAATTATCAGGCAAATGCAGTTTCACAGATTGAGCAGGCGATTTCACAGGTGTCACAGGTTGTACAGACAAATTCTGCTACAAGCCAGGAATGTGCTGCCGCCAGTGAAGAGCTTTCAAACCAGGCATCCAAGATGAGGGAGATGATTTCTACCTACAATTTAGGTTCCAATAGTTCGTCTAGTTACCAGTCTTCCTCTATGGGCTCTTCTTCTGTTTCTAATATGAATGAGCAGGTGATTTCCCTTGATGATGATTTTGGGAAATATTGATGAGAGATAAAGGGAGGTGGCTCAGATGAGTTTATTTGATGATTTAAAGGCATTAGGCGTCGATATTGACGAAGGGGTGGGGCGTCTTGGAGGAAATGCTGCTTTGTATGAAAAGCTTCTGGGTTCTTTTAAAAAGACAATTGATACACATTATGTCGGCCTGGATTTTGATATGGATGATTATGCAGCAGCGACTGATAATGCACATGCTATTAAAGGGA
This sequence comes from uncultured Lachnospiraceae bacterium, assembly GCA_910586605.1. Classification (GTDB taxonomy): domain Bacteria; phylum Bacillota; class Clostridia; order Lachnospirales; family Lachnospiraceae; genus Butyribacter. The sequence goes on from CAJUJR010000001.1 coordinate 46,306, forward strand.
CTGCAGGAAATCTTTCCATTACTCCGATTTACAAATCATATACGGATATAGTGGATTTATTCCGCGCTGGGCAGCCAGAGCAGGCAAAGGCAGAGCTTGAAAAAATTCTTCCAATCCAGGATGAAATTATAGAATGTATTACAAAGCATATGAATGCATAATTAAAAAAGGGGCACCGCATAAGCGGTGCCTTATTATATAGGGAATTGTAACATAGTGGTTCAAAAAAGCCTTTGGCTTTTATTCCAAAGGCTTTTTTGCTAGGGGAATGCGTTGGCATTCCCCTTTTTATCTAAGTTCTTTTAAAATTTCTAAAATGTAATTCCAGGTACGTTGTACGCTTTCCACATCAAGTGTTTCTTTTGGTGTATGGATATCTTTGATATCTGGCCCGAAAGAAACGCAATCCAGCCCTGGCAGCCGGTCTGAGAAGATTCCGCATTCCAATCCTGCATGGATGGCATTGATCACTGGCTTTTTCCCATATTGCTTTTCATAGATAGACGTCATTAAATCGCGCAGTGGGGATTCCTGCCGGTATTCCCATGCGGGATAGTCTCCTTTGCAGGATACGCTGCCGCCAAGGGATTCCATCAGGCAGCAAATCTTGTCTATTAATTCTCCTTTTTGGCTGCTGATGCTGCTACGGACAGAAAAGGTAAAGGAAACTTCATTTCCGGAAGAAGCGTTGCCTTCTTTGGTAGATAGGATACCTAGGTTTAAGGAGGTTTGTACCAGGCCTTCAATATCATGGCTCATATACTGTATTCCATTAGGAAGGCAGCAAAGAGCTGAGATTGCCTTATCTGCCGTTTCTGGAGTCATTACATCAATAGAGACATCTTCTTTTTCTTCTGTCAGGGAAACCTGGACGGCTGCATCTGTCTGCTTATATTCATTTTTGTAATAGCTGTTCTGGGCAGAAAGCGCTTCCGAAAGGCGTTTTCTGTCTGTATCAGGGGAGAGCACAAGTTTTGCGTGGGCTTCCCTTGGGATTGCATTATCTTTCAGGCCGCCATTTACAGAAATCAAATCAAAGGCAAATTCCTTTTTCAGCCAATATAGCGTACGTCCTAAAAGCATGCATGCATTGGCGCGCCCCTTATCTATTTCAACGCCGGAATGCCCGCCAAGTAAGCCGGTAATATGCAAGGTTGCCAAAGTGCCAGAAGCTTTTTTGGTCTGGACTGGAAGATGCGCAGTTGCTGAAGCGCCGCCTGCACAGCTTACCAACAGACAGCCTTCTTCCTCTGAATCAATATTTAACATCATACGGCCTTTTAGTGGGGAACAGTCCAAGGCTGCAGCACCAAGCATGCCGATTTCTTCATCTACAGTAAAAACAGCTTCGAGAGGCGGATGTGGGATGTCATCCGCTTCGAGGATTGCAAGGGCATAGGCAACAGCGATTCCATCATCGCCACCAAGGGTAGTTCCATTGGCGGTAACAGTTCCATGTTCCAACTGTAGCTGCAGCCCATCTTTTGTAAAATCAATATCGCACCCTTGTTCTTTTTCACATACCATATCCAGATGCCCCTGAATGATAACAGGGGCGGAATTTTCATAGCCTGTAGTGCCATTTTTAAAGATAATGACATTATTTGCATCATCCTGCAGATAGTCCAGATGATGCTCTATGGCAAAGTGGACGCAATAGTCGCTGATTGCTTTTGTGTTTCCTGAGCCATGCGGAATGCTGCAGATTTCTTCAAAATAGCGGAAAACCGATCGTGGCTCCAGATTTGATAAGATTCCCATAAATATCCCCCATTCTTATTTTTATTTTACCAGTATAAACCGGTTTACTTGAAGGGTATGCAGAAATGTGACAACTCGGTCAAGCATCCGGTCTTCTTCCTCTGGGAAAGCCTCTTTCATCAGGCTGACAATTTCAAAAACAGACCGATTCCCATCCAGAGCTTTCCAAAGTGCAGTACCATGTATATCTAGCGAAATATGGCTTGTTTTTGGTTTATGGAATAGTTTTTGGGCAATTTTATGATGGATTCCTTTATGTTCCAAATCAATTACAACAACCCCATTTTCCCGCTCTGACCATTTTCGCTCAGGATTGCGGATAAAAACCATATCCATATAATTTTTATCTATTTTCTTAATTTTATTCTTTTTTGCCATGGCAAATATCCTTCCTTGAACCTAACAGGATCCTAGCTCTTCTTTTTACGGACAGAGAAGAATACTAAGGAGGCCAGTAAAAGGGCAAATATAAGGATGCCGCCTGTATTGCCTAAAGGCATCCCCAAATCGATCACTTCGGAAATGCTGCCATCTTTAAATGGGATAACAGCAAGGACAGCAAGTGCGATACCAACGATTCCTTCCCCGGCAATCATACCTGAGCAGTATAATATGCCTTTGTCAATTACCGTAGCCTTCTCTTTTTCAGAGCGTTTTGTTTTTACTGTTTCAAAGAACCAGCGAATCAGCCCGCCGATAAATATCGGGGTAGAAAGGTATATTGGGAGGTAAAGCCCAATTGCAATAGGAAGGATAGGAAGCCCAAGGATTTCAATGACAATAGCAACGCCAATTCCACAGAATACCAATCCCCATGGAAGGGTACCGCCCATAACGCCTTCTACGACAAGCTTCATCAGGGTTGCCTGTGGGGCAGGAAGCTCTCCTCCTCCATATTTCCATGCGGCATTTAAGAGGTACATAATGCCGCCAATCGCAAGTGCAGAAATGACAGCGCCAATCAATTCACCAATTTGCTGTTTGACCGGAGTGGCGCCTACAATATATCCTGTTTTTAAATCCTGTGAGGTATCTCCTGCCATTGCTGCAATAATACAGATAACAGTACCAATGCAGATTGCAGAAGCCATTCCGGAATAGCCTGAGGAACCGGTTGCTTTTAAAATGGCGGTAGCAATTAATAATGTTGCAATTGCCATTCCGGATACAGGGTTATTGGAAGAACCAACTGTTCCAACCATGCGGCTGGAAACTGTTGCAAAGAAAAATCCAAAAACAACAATAATCAGAGCGCCGATAAAGCTGATTGGGATAGCAGGGATAATCCAGATAATAACAGTCATCACCAGGACGCCGATTAATACAACAGGCATTGGAAGGTCTTTTGAAGTACGGAGTTCTGAACTTTCTGAGTGTCCGAAACCTTTTACTGCCTTGGAAAATGTCTTGACAATCGTTGGGAGAGACTTAAACAGGCTGATAATTCCGCCGGCGGCTACTGCGCCGGCTCCAATATAGCGGATATAGTTACTCCAGATTCCGCTTGAGCCTAGTTCGTTTACTGTCTTGTCCACAACCGGGGCAATTGTGCTCCCATCGCCAAATAAAGTAATTAATGGAATCAGGACAAACCAGCCTAAAACACCTCCAGCGAAGATATAAGCAGAAATCTTTAGTCCGCAGATATATCCAACACCGGCAAGGGCTGGAAGGACGTCAATGCCGAATCCGGTTTTGAGCGGCTTGATTTCCCAGGTGATTTCAGATGGGAAGAGACGGAGGCCATCTGCAATGAATTTATATAGGGCGGCAATTCCAAGCCCTGAAAATACAACCTTGGATTTCTCCCCGCCTTCTTCCCCGGCAAGTAAAACTTCTGCACAGGCAGTCCCCTCTGGAAATGGGAGTACGCCATGCTCTTCTACAATCAGCGCAGTACGGAGCGGTACCATAAACAGTACGCCAAGGATGCCGCCGCAAAGTGCAATTACTGCAATCTCTATAAAAGATGGTGCAGATACTGCATCGTTTTCCTCTGCCCACATAAACAGGGCGGGGAGTGTAAAGATGGCGCCGGCAGCAAGAGACTCACCGGCTGAACCAATCGTTTGTACCATATTGTTTTCCAAGATAGAATCTTTCCGTAAGATAAAGCGGATAATTCCCATGGACAAAACAGCGGCGGGGATGGATGCAGAAACCGTCATGCCGACGCGCAGGCCAAGATAGGCATTGGCAGCGCCAAAGACAACGGCGAGAATAGCACCCAGGATGACAGATGCTGCCGTAAATTCAGGGATAACCTTGTCCGCTGGAATAAACGGCTTGAATTCGTTGTTGTTTTTCATGAAATAATAACCTCTTTCTGCGTTGTCATTTTCTTAATGGTATAAAAAGTTGCGCAAAAAGCGCAGGATAAAGTGATGCTCTCCGACAACGCTGGGACAGCAAAACTTCTATGATATTATACCATAGTAAATGAAGTTTGTGAAACACAAGTTTTTTAAGATTGCATATTTCTTTTTTCCATAAAATAGTATATAATCTATTTTAATGATATGCGGCAGATGGCATTGTCCCATTATGGTCCACAGGAAAGGCTGTGAATTATAATATGGCTTTTTTTTGTCTGCCGTATACGAAAAAATCAATGGATGGAGGTTAGCATTATGTTAGTATCAGCAAAGGAAATGCTTATCAAAGCAAAAGCAGGGAAATATGCAGTAGGCCAGTTTAATATCAACAATCTGGAGTGGACAAAGTCTATCCTGCAGACAGCACAGGAATTACAGTCCCCTGTCATTTTAGGTGTGTCAGAGGGCGCAGGCAAGTATATGTGCGGTTATAAAACAATTGTTGGCATGGTAAATGGGATGCTTGAGGAGTTGGGTATTACAGTTCCTGTAGCGCTTCATCTGGATCACGGTTCTTTTGAAGGGGCAAAAGCATGTATTAATGCAGGTTTCTCTTCTATTATGTTTGATGGTTCCCATTATCCGATTGAAGAAAATATTGCAAAGACAACAGAACTTGTCAATGCCTGCAATATTCTTGGCCTTTCCCTGGAAGCAGAGGTTGGCTCAATTGGCGGTGAAGAAGATGGCGTTGTCGGTGCAGGCGAGTGTGCTGACCCGGACGAATGCAAAGCAGTTGCAGACCTTGGCGTAACAATGTTAGCAGCAGGTATTGGCAATATTCATGGAAAATATCCTGAAAACTGGGCAGGGCTTAGCTTTGAGACTTTGGAAGCAATCCAGGAGAAGACGGGGGACATGCCTCTTGTCCTTCATGGGGGGACTGGGATTCCTGCTGAAATGATTAAGAAAGCAATTTCCCTTGGCGTTGCAAAGATTAATGTAAATACAGAGTGCCAGTTATCTTTCCAGGAAGCTACACGTAAGTATATTGAAGATGGAAAGGATTTGGAGGGCAAGGGATTTGACCCACGTAAGTTACTGGCTCCTGGCGCAGAAGCAATTAAGGCTACCGTAAAGGAAAAAATGGAGCTGTTTGGTTCCGTAGGAAAAGCCTGAGGGCTGCAGCCAATAAATCAAGGGCATGCAAGGAGGTTTTTGGCATGCTCTGTGATACCACTATATTACGGGGAATTTCCTGTAAAGTAAAATACAGGGAAGCTTATGTTGCAGATAAAGAGTTTAGGCAGCTTTGCAGCACCGTCTGCAAAGTTGTCTTTTAGTCTATAGGAAATTGTCCGTAGGGCATGGTGAGGAGGAGCATATGGACAGAGGCGAGTTTCTTTCTGTATTGCGGGAAAGCCTGGAAGGTTTTATCCCGATGGATGAAGTGGAAGAGAATATTACGTATTATCGGAATTACTTTGAAGAAGCCGGCCAATCAGATAAAGAGGTAATCAGGGAATTAGGCGACCCGCGTTTAATTGCCCGTACTATTATTGATGCTTATAAGGCGTCAAAAGGGCCGATGGCGGATTATTATACAGAGCAGGCGAGAAGTGAATATAGCAGGGAACATTCAGGGCAGCCGGATGATGCGGAAGGGACGTATTATCAGTTTGGGAGGGAAATAAAGTGGTATGAAAGAATCTTTTTCTGGGCAGTTGTTTTATTAATCCTGGGGGTTTTCCTGGTCTTTGTATTTACGCTTGTTGGGGTATTCGTCGGTTATGTTTTGCCGGTGATTTTACTGGTTGTTTTGATAAAGATATTAATTGGGCATTTTAAGAAATGAGGAAATCATGTATCAGGTTTTGTGTAAAGACGGAAGGGCAAAAAGAGGAGAACTAAAGACTATTCATGGGACAATCCAGACGCCGGTTTTTATGAATGTAGGGACAGTTGGCGCGATGAAGGGGGCTGTGTCTACACAGGACCTTCAGTCAATGAAGACACAGGTAGTTTTGTGCAATACCTATCATCTGCATGTGCGGCCTGGGGATAACATTGTAAACAAACTTGGGGGAATCCGCAAGTTTATGGTTTGGGACAAGCCTGTCCTAACAGATTCTGGGGGATTTCAGGTATTTTCCCTGGCAGGTTTGCGCAAAATTAAAGAGGAGGGAGTTTATTTTAATTCCCATATTGATGGCAAAAAGATATTTATGGGGCCGGAAGAGAGTATGCAGATTCAGTCAAACCTTGGATCTACTATAGCGATGGCTTTTGATGAATGCCCGCCATATCCGGCTACTAGGAAATATATGCAAGATTCTGTTGACCGGACAACGAGATGGCTTGGCCGATGCAAGGAAGAGATGGCGAGGCTGAACGGTTCTGGGAATGCCTTGAACCCACAGCAGCTGCTTTTTGGGATTAACCAAGGTGGCACTTTCGATGATATCAGGATAGAACATGCAAAACAGATTACAGAGCTGGAGCTGGATGGTTATGCACTTGGCGGGCTTGCCGTGGGCGAAACCCATGATTTGATGTACCATATTATAGAAGAAACTGTGCCTTATCTTCCAGAAAATAAACCAGTTTACCTGATGGGTGTGGGGACGCCGGAGAATATACTGGAGGCAGTCGAGCGTGGCGTAGACTTTTTTGACTGTGTTTACCCTGCACGGAATGGGCGCCATGGACATGCCTATACAAACTATGGTAAAATGAATCTTTTCAATGCCCGTTATGAGACAGACGACAAGCCAATAGATGAAACCTGTGGTTGTCCGGTCTGTAGGACATACAGCAGAGCATATATCCGTCATCTGCTGAAAGCAAAGGAAACACTTGGGCTTCGCCTGATGGTAACGCATAATCTGTATTTTTATAATACATTGCTGGAAGAAATCAGGGAAGCCATTGAAAAAGGGTGTTATAAAGAATATAAAAGAAAGAAAACAGAGATGTTTAAGGAGGAAACAAAATGAGTTTAATATCAGTTTTAGGGAGCGGCGGCGCTGCAGGAGGAACAAGCCTTATAACGATGATTTTGCTTTATGCGGTAATTATCGGGGTTTTTTGGTTTTTTGCAATCCGTCCGCAGAAAAAACAGCAAAAAGACCATGATTTACTGATTGCGACACTGGAGGTTGGCGACAGCATCCTTACGACCAGCGGGTTTTATGGCGTGGTAATTGATATTACAGATGATGTTGTGGTAGTGGAGTTTGGCAATAATAAAAATTGTAGGATTCCGATGAAAAAAGACAATATCGTTGAGATTGATAAACAAAGCAGTGAAAGTTAAGCTGTATTGTAATTTATCTAGAGCGTGTTTGGAAATTGTTCTTACAAACATGCCTTAGGGGAATGCCAATCGGGGCAACAGCATTTATTTTTTACGGTTGTCCATGAATCATCAAAAAATAAATGCTGTTGCCCTGGAATGCCAATGTATTCCCCTTTACAATATGCTGTGCAAGGTTTCTAGGTAAGTATAGGGGACGGATAAAGAGCCGCGCCCTGTCCCAAGGCTGATTGCAGGCTTATTACTGCCATGAAAGTCAGAGCCGCCGCTTGGCAGAAGGTTGTATTCCCTGGCAAGGGTGGATACAAAGGCTTCTTCTTCCTTTGTATGGTTGGAATATTTTACTTCAATGCCGGCGAGCCCGGCTTCTTTAAATTCTTCAATCATGTTCCGCAGAACGTGTTCTTCTAATTTGTAATGCATTGGATGTGCAAGAATTGGTATGCCGCCAGCCTGAAGAATCAGGCGGATTGCTTCCTGCCCTGGCATTTTTACCCTTGGGACATAATATGGGGTATTGTGGTTTAAATAGAAAGTAAATGCATCTTTTGGGGTTTTAACAATATTATGGGTAACTAAAAATTTTGCAAAATGGGCGCGCGTAATCACAGTATCTGGGTTGTCCTTTTGCATAGCTTCTAAGGTAATTGGTATGCCAGCATCTTGAAGGCGTTTTACCATTTCAGCGTTTCGGTTTGTACGTCTTTCTATAAAAAGGGATGTTTTTTCAATTAGTTCTTTATTTTGGTAATCAATGAACAGGCCTACAATGTGGATGTCATTCCCATTGTGTTCGGCAGACAGTTCAGTACCAGGGATAACCTGTAAGGGTGCATTTTGCCCTTTTGCTGCAGACAGCGCTTCTTTTACGCCAGAAACAGTATCATGGTCTGTCAGCGCGATTGCAGAAAGGCCTTTTTGGGCAGCAAGGGCGACAAGTTCACTGGGTGAAAGCGTCCCGTCTGAAAAATTGGAGTGGACATGTAAATCAACGGTTTTCATAATAAATTACTCCTTTGTGCGGTAATTGCTGGTTTAATGTGAATAGCAAAATTATAACACAGCAGGGCGCATTTGGATATTGAAATAAATTTGTAAAATATTTGAAACTTTTATAAAAGATAGAGCGTCTAATATATAAAGAAGTAAAAAGAAAGGATAAGGGCAGAATGAGGAATATTGTCATAAATGAAGGAGGTGAAGTATAGATATATAGTAAGAATGATATTGGGAGAACAGCATGAAAAAGAAAATCAGGAATTTTTTTATAATTTTAGGGATTATGTTTTTATTTTCCATGCTTTTATTGGGGCTGTTATCTGTTCTTCTCTGGAAAATGGATGGAGCAGGCAATGTTTTATCTGTTGGGGTTGTTGTGATTTACATACTGACAAATCTATTAGGAGGCATTTTGGTTGGAAAGGCGATGGGGCAGCAGAAATTTTTCTGGGGCGTAGTAATTGGCGCATGCTACTATTCTGTTTTGCTGGTGGCGGGGATTTTCCTGGCTGATACTAAAATACCGGGTAATATGCAGTTGATTAGCGGCGGCATGATTTGCCTGATTTCTGGTATGCTTGGAGGAATGATTGCACCGGGGACGAAAAATGTATAAAAAACGTTAAATATGGATATTCTGTTTCTGAAATATGTTATAATGTAACAAAGATTTAACAAAAAAGAAATTGAAAAATACGTTCTTTGTGTTATGATAATTCATACATGCCAGAGCGTGATGAAAGATAGATTTCCAAATACGCTCTAGGGGCAGACAAAAGAAAAACTAAGGAAAATGATAAATGAGGAGGCTGGAAGAAGTTGAGGGACAATGGGAAGAATAGGCCAGAAGGAGAATTTAAGGGAGTTGGATTGGCAGGAGATACATTGAAAGATCGTTCAAGGGGATCTCTGGAACGCAGGAAAAGGCAGCTTAGGGGGAAGCTGATTATGATTAATTCAGCGCTTGCCCTTGTGATTATCATGGTAGTACTTGTGTGCAGGGTAGTTGCATTAAACCGTGGGGAAGGGGATGCTGTAGAAGTTTCTGACAGGCTAAAAAATCAGGCAGAGGCGGAGTCAGGGAAAAAAGGCAGCCCGAAAAAGGCTAAGGCAACGCCAAAGCCAACACCTGTTGCAACAGAAGCTCCGAATGGTTCAGACCGCTGGCTCCGGAAAGATTTAGACAGCAGCAAGCCGATGGTTGCACTGACATTTGACGACGGGCCATACGCCCCGGTTACAGAACGGATTCTTGCTGTGTTAAAAAAGCATGGTTCTAGCGCAACATTTTTTTGTGTGGGAAACCGTGTCCCTAACTATACTAGCGTTGTAAAACAGGCATATGAGCAGGGATGCCAGCTTGCCAGCCATACTTTTGAGCATGCAATCCTGACAAAGCTGAAAAAGAGCAAGATTACCTGGCAGATTGATAAGGTAAATGAGGTAATGCAGGATATTGCAGGCTGCGAGACTACAGCGCTCCGGCCGCCTGGGGGGCTTATTAGCGATAAGGTGAAAAAGGCTGTGGGAGTCCCGATGGTTTGCTGGAATGTGGATTCTGAAGATTGGAAAAGCAGGAATAAGAAAAAAATCCTAGAGCGGTGCGCATCTATTGAGGATGGAGATATTGTGCTGATGCATGATTTGTACCCGACAACGGCTGATGCAATTGAGAAGCTGGTGCCGCGCCTGGTAAAAAAAGGCTTTCAGCTTGTAACAGTGGATGAACTTTTTTATTATAAAGGGATTAAAGTAAAGCCAGGAGAGGTATATTTCAGCGGAAAATAGGTTTTTAGATATCTTGTAACATAAGTGGTACGCTATTAAAAAAACAAAAGTTTTTTGCTAAGGGAATGCATATGCATTCCCCTTTTTGCTAGTACGGCGCGCTTTTTTATTGTTGCCAAACTATATATTATTGTGCTATAATGAACGCTAGTGTTGTTTTTCGACAGGAAAAATGGTACAAAATATGAAATGATAGTTTAATAAAAGGAGAAATGTAACATGAAGGACAAGAAGAAAGGGCTACTGCAGATTATTGCTGTGCTTGCAGTAATTGGGCTCTGTACTTTTACGACTTTGGTAGGGTTTACAAAAAGCCATAAAGGGAGCGCCCAGAACATTAAACTTGGCTTGGATTTGGCTGGTGGTGTCAGCATCACATACCAGGCAGTTGGTGACAACCCATCAACAAAAGATATGGAAGATACCCGTAATATGATGCAGCAGCGTGCAGAAGTTTACAGTACAGAGTCTTCCGTAGTGCTTGGGGAGGGCGGACGTATTACAATTGATATCCCAGGTGTTGCCAATGCAGAAGAAGTACTGGCATCCCTTGGAAAAGAGGGTTCGCTTGATTTTGTTGCACAGGATGATATGACTTTTGCTGATGAAAATAAGACCCAGCCTGTTTATTCAAAGACAGTCTGTACTGGTAAGGACATTAAAAGTGCGGAAGCGAATACGCGCCAGCATGAGGTGACGAAAAATAAAGAGTATGTTGTAGAACTGAAGTTTAAGGCTTCCGGGGCAAAAAAGTTTGCAAAGGCGACAAAAGAAGCTGCCCCTTCCAAAAAAATTATTTATATTGTGTATGATGGGCAGATTTTGTCTTATCCAACGGTAGAAAATGAGATTTCAAATGGGGAAGCAGTAATTTCAGGTGGTTTTAAGACATATGAAGAGGCAGACCACCTTGCTTCCATGATCCGTATTGGTGCGCTTCCGATTGAATTAAAAGAAATCCAGTCCCAGGTAGTAGGCGCACAGCTTGGCCTTGATGCAATCCAGACAAGTTTGTTGGCAGGTGCGATTGGTTTTGGGCTGATTGTTATCTTTATGATTATATTCTACCGCCTGCCGGGCGTCGCTGCTTCTATTGCGTTGGTATTTTACCTTGTATTAATGATGGTTGTGTTAAATCTTTTGGATGTTACATTAACCCTACCGGGTATTGCGGGTATTATCTTAAATATTGGTATGGCGGTGGATGCAAATGTTATTATCTTTACGCGTATCAAAGAAGAGCTTGCCAAAGGGAAAACGGTGCAGTCAAGCATAAAGCTTGGGTTTGACAAGGCGTTGTCGGCTATTGTGGATGGGAATGTCACAACCTTGATTGCAGCTTTTGTGTTATATATTAAAGGTTCCGGTACTGTCAAAGGTTTTGCTACAACGCTTGCAATTGGTATTGTGCTGTCTATGTTTACCGCATTGTTTATTACCAAGATTTTGTTGAATGCAATGTATGCATTAGGTGTGGATGATGTAAAATATTTTGGCGTGGAGAAGCCAAGGAAGATGATCCGTTTTGTAGAGAACAGGATGAAGTATTTCATGATTTCTGGCGCGCTGATTGTTGCATGTGTTGTATGTCTGGTAATTAATAAATCGGGTCGTTGCGATGGGAATATTTTGAATTATGGCCTGGACTTTTCCGGCGGTACTACTTTTGATATAACATTTAATAAAGATACCAAAATTTCTGATGACTTGAAAAAAGAAGTAGAAAATATCTTTATGACAGAAAGTGGTTCAAATGATGTTGTTATTTCTGAAATTGCAGGTGCAAATGGCCTGTCTGTAAAGACAGTAGAGCTTTCTGAAGGCCAGCGTAATAATGTAACAAATACACTGGTTACAAAATATGGCGTGGAAGAGAAAAACATCCAGAACCAGAATATCAGTGCGTCCGTTTCTGGGGAGATGCGGCAAGATGCTGTTGTGGCTGTAGTGATTGCAGCGCTTTGCATGTTATTGTATATCTGGTTCCGTTTTAAAGATATTGTGTTTGCAGGAAGTGCGATTCTTGCGTTGCTCCATGATGTCTTTGTTGTATTGCTGGTATATGCGGCAGTTAAAATTTCTGTTGGCAATACCTTTATTGCATGTATGCTTACAATAGTAGGTTATTCTATTAATGCAACGATTGTTATTTTTGACCGAATCCGTGAGAATATTGGCACAAAAACAAGTGAGGAAGCGCTTACTGCTGTTGTAAATGAAAGTATTACACAGACATTGACACGTAGTATTAATACTTCCCTGACTACCTTTATTATGGTTTTGATGATTGCAATCCTAGGCGTGGAATCTGTAAGGGATTTTGCGATTCCGCTTCTTGCAGGTATTGTCTGCGGCGCATATTCTTCTGTATGTATTACTGGTACATTATGGTTTGCAATCAAGAAAATGTGGCTGAAGCCAAAAAAGACAGCTTAGAGTTAGGTTTTGCTAAAGTAAATAAAATCTGTAATTATTATATGTAATTAACCAGGGCATCGTTATCTAACGGTGCCCTGTTGTTGCTGGGCACGGGGTGAACACAGTGCAACAGCAACGCCTGTTCCTGTCCCTTTCTGGTAAATAGGTTGTAATTGCCATCCTAATATGGTAGTATTTAAGAAAGGAGAAAGAAGGGGGCTGTGCAGGGAAGGCAGTGTGAAAAATCATTCTAAAGAGACAACAAACGTCTCTAAGAATGATTGCCGTTTCATATATGAAAAATGCAAAAGCAGTATTTTTCAGTACTATTTGAGCCGCAAAAATGCGGCATGGGGGATTACTATGATAGAGAAAATATGGGGATTTTTGAAAAAGAAAGGTTTGAAAATTCTTTGGATTGCATATGTGAGTATAAGCGTTATTTTGACAATACGGTTTGCGGACAGGCTGCTTGTCAAGGATTATGAATCAATTTCAAAATGTCTTTTTTTGGATAAGCATTGGAATATTATATATCATGATACATTCCACCAAAATGTGTCTTTAGGTGATTTTGTTTTTGATAAAGTGAAAACAGGTGACAGAATAGTAATGCAGAGGGCGCTTCCGGATGACTGGGAGATGAAGGAGGGCATGCTGCGTTTGGGTATCCGGCATACTGCGGTAAAGATGTATATTGGTGATTCTCTTGTTTATGAGTATGGTTTTGATAGGGCAGAGAAGAACAAAACAGTGGGAAGCGGTTACTTGTTTATTGATTTCCCTGACCATTATAAAGGGAAGAAAATGAAGCTTGAACTGTGTGCATCAGAAAATGAGGCGTTTACCCAAATAGACAACTTACGGATATATGAGTGGAAAAATGCATACAGGGCGCTTTTGACAGAAAACAGGATTCCAATGTTTGTTGGTGTATTTTTGCTTATTTTCGGACTTTCAACATTGATTATAACTATGTTTGCAATGTTGGTTTCCCGTAAATATGCAAGGATTTTTTGTATTTCGTCGTTTTCTGTTTGTATGGGGCTGTGGACGCTTTGTAATTATGATATCCTATTGGTTTTTTCTATACCATTGTATTCAAAGTCTCTTATAGAGTATTTGGCGTTATATCTCCTGCCTGTACCACTTCTGGTATATATGGATGGTAATGTAAAGAACCTGGATAATAAAGTTTTAAAAATAGTTTTTAAGGTGTTGTTTGCAGTACAGCTTATATTCGATTTTGTTGTTATCGGGTTACATACAAAGGATATTGTGCACTGTGCCGCTGCGCTGCCATACCAGCAGGCTCTTATTGTCTGCCATCTGGTTTTATTTACAGTGATTGTTATCCTGAATTTAAAAACGAAGAATTTCCTGAACCGGCTTTACTTGGTGGGGATGTTAATTATGCTTGGGTGTGTTGGTTATGACTTGTATGGATATTATATGGAACGTTATAATGGAAATTTTTCTGTGGGGATTAAAGGGATTTCTGCGCTTGGCATGATGGTATTTATTTTTATCTTAATCATTGAATTTTATATGGAGCTTTCGTATAAAATGATGCAGGAGGCGGAAAGGAACTCTCTGATTAAAAGCGCTTATACGGATGAACTGACACAGCTCCATAACCGTAGGTATTGCTCAGAACATATGCAGCAGATTAATGAAGACCAAACCGCAGAATATACGGTTGTCTGTTTTGACTTGAATAACTTGAAGGTGGTAAATGATACCTTGGGACATGCCCAGGGGGATATGCTGATTAAAAGCGCCGCAGAAGTCATTGAAACGTCGTTTGGCAGGATGGGTGTTGTTGGCCGGATGGGCGGGGATGAATTTATCGCGATATTAAAAAATACAAGTAAAGGCGGGATGGATGAAGTTATAAGGCAGTTCCAGGAAAACATTAAGAAAAAGAACCAGGAAGTGAAGGGGCTGAACCTGGCAATTGCTTATGGATATGCCTCAAGTTTTGAAACAGGGGAAAAGGGGGTTGAGAAACTGTATCAGGAGGCGGATGACAGGATGTATGAAAATAAGCAGCAATATAAAAAAGAGCATCCGGATGCAAGGGGAAGGCAGTAAAAAAGCGCACCGCCTGCGCTGGCGCGCTAAAGCCTGTTTGAAATTTGCTTCGCAATTCTTGCCGGCAACCACGATGTTACAGCAAAATTTCCTGTTTTTGGGCTACAAATGAAACCCATTCCCCCAAGGTGTTTCTTTCTAGGATTTTAAAATGGTTTTTTAGCAATGCTTGTTTTACCTCATCTTCTTTCTGCATAAGGATACCTGAGGAGATAAATAGCCCGTTTTTATTAAGGAATTTTCCGATATGGCCAGATAAGGGGATAATGACATCGGCTAATATATTTGCAACGGCAATATCAAATGTGCCGTTGCATTTTTCTTTAATTATGCTGCTTTCTTCTAGGATATTTGCCTGGATTGCAGTGATACGGCTAGAGCCTATCTTGTTTTTTGCCGCATTTTCTATAGTTCCTTCCACAGCAGAAGGGTCAATGTCCAGGCAGAAAGCAAAACTTGCGCCGCATAAAAGGGCTGTAATTGCCAAAATGCCGCTGCCGCATCCGGCGTCAAGCAGGCGGGTGTTTTCTGTAATATATTTTCTTAGGGAAAGAAGGCAGAGCTTTGTTGTTTCATGGGTTCCGGTCCCAAAGGCAGAACCGGGGTCGATTTCAATGACAATATCATTATCATGGATGGAAGCTGGAAGCTCTTCCCAGGTTGGTTTGACAAGGATATTATCTGTCACATAAAATGGCTTGAAATTTTCTTTCCATTTATCTTTCCAGAGGGAATCATCCTGGATACAGAAGGTGATTTCTGGTACTTGGATTGGGAAAAAGCCCTGCATTGCTTTGATTTTTTCCTGAATCTGCTGGATTAGTATTTCAGGGGGACAGGAAGCAGGGCTGCCTTGTAGGCTTTCATCACGCAAAGAAGAACCTGTGCTATAAAAATCTTTCTTTTCATTGCCAGGTGCTTCTGTATAAAAAGTAAGTATAGACTCGCCGTTATCTGGCCCTATGTCTGCCGGGATATTTGTATACATCATTTTTTCTTCTTTTGGGGAAAGCGGGACATGGTCTGTAACTTCATAGCCTGCAATGCCAAATCCAGTTAATATGTCCCCAATCGCGTCAGCATCTTTTGTTGTTGTGTGAATATCATATTTAATCCATTTCATAGTAACAGTGTATTGTTTTGTTCCTTTCTTAAAAAGATTGACATGTGGCATAAATATCGCTTATAGTTAAAGCGTGTTTGAACATTACCATTCTCAGGATTATAACACATTTTTACATATGTAACAAGCAGAAATTATGAAAAGAGGAATAGATTTTGAAGCAATGGGTGACGAAACGGTATCAGGCAGATTTGGAAAAGATTGCACAGCGGTATCAGATTTCAGAAATATTGGCAGATATCCTCGTAAAGAGGGGGCTTTTTGACTGGGATGCAATGGGCAGGTACCTGTTTCCAGAAAAGGATGCCATGTATGATGCAGGGAAGATGGAAGGGCTAAAAGAGGCGGCCAGGCTATTGGATCAGAAAATGAAAGAGGGGAAAAAGATAAAGATTATAGGTGATTATGATGTAGATGGGGTGATGTCATCTTATATTTTGTATCATGGAATCCGGCTGCTTGGGGGGATGGCAGGCTGCCGGATTCCGCACCGTGTCTATGATGGTTATGGGATGCGGGATTATATGGCACAAGAAGCATTTGATGAAGGATATGATACAATCCTTACCTGTGATAATGGGATTTCTGCAGTTTCTGCTGTGGAAAAGGCGAAAGAGCTTGGATTAACGGTGATTATTACAGACCATCATGAAGTGCCAAAGGAGGGAGGAGAGGAAGAACTTCCGCCGGCAGATGTAATTGTCAACCCGAAACAGGAGAAATGCGGTTATCCATTTTCGGGGCTTTGTGGAGCTGGGATTGCTTATAAGCTAATGTCATATCTTTTCCGGCAAAGCGGGCGGACAGACTGTGAAGAAGAGCTGCTTCCTTTTGCAGCAATTGCTACGGTTTGTGATGTTGTGCCTCTTTTGGATGAAAACAGGGTTATTGTAAAAAATGGATTGGAATATTTAAACCATAACCAGAAGAATACAGGATTGCAGTTTTTAATAGAAGCATTGCAATTTGGCCGTGAAATTAATTCTGGGGATTTGGGTTTTCGGATTGGGCCATGTATTAATGCCGCTGGGAGGCTGGGAGACGCAGTAAAAGGGCTGGAGCTTTTGATGGAAACAGATAAAAAAGCAGCGGCAGAAAAAGCAGGGGAACTGGTTGCGTTAAATGAGGAGCGGAAGGAATATACGGCAGAGGCGACAAAGCGTGCAGTAGGGCAGATTGAGTCACAGGGTTTTTTAAAAAAGCCTGTATTTGTCCTATTTGTAGAGGGTTGCCATGAAAGTGTTGCAGGAATAGTAGCAGGGAGAATCCGTGAAAAATATTACCGTCCAACCTTGATTTTGACAGAAAGCAGAAATGGGCTGAAAGGTTCTGCACGTTCGATTCCCGGATACCATATGCAGAAGGAATTGAGTAAATGCAAGAGCCTTCTGACAGAGTTCGGAGGCCATGCGATGGCAGCCGGATTTTCCCTTCCCAGGGAAAATCTAGAGGCGCTTAATTTGGCTTTACAGGAAAATTGCACTCTAACTGAAAAAGAACTGACAGAAAAAGTCTTTTTTGACAGGGAGGTTCCGCTTGCAGAAATGACAGAAGCGGTGGTGCAGCAGTTAGAATATATGGAGCCGTTTGGAGAGGGCAATGAAAGGCCGGTTTTTGCAAAGAGGGGGGTTTTTGTGGCTTCTTTGGCACTTTGTGGAAAGGAAAAACAGATTGCGCGCCTTCAGCTAAGGGATGGCCTGCGGCTTTACCGGGCTGTGGATTTTCAGTGTGAGCTTCATTTGGGAGAGGGAATCCGTAGCCGGTATGGTGAAGCTGAGTGGGAGCAGCTAAAGTCGGGGCAGGGCAATGGCTGCGAAATAGATATTTTGTATCAGCCAGAAATTAATAAAATGTTTGGGAATGTGGAGTTCCGGATTGTTGATTGCAGATAGAAGCCGCTCCAGAATGGCGTCTTCAGCAGTCAGCCCATGCTTGGAGGGAGAACTACAACCAGAGAGGCAAAACAGACTTTTGCAAGGCTCTTAGATAAAGCTGTGGGTGGCAATTAAAAAAGTTTCCCTTGTTTCAACCTCTTAAGGAAGAAATAAGGGAAAACAGTTAATTTTCTGATATAAAAGACTTAGGAAACCTTGTAAAATGGGGAAAATTGAGAGTCTAATTATATAGACTGGAATTTATTGAATTGTTTGCAAAAAGCTTTCAACCTCTTTGTTGAATGTAAGGTATCTCTTATTTGCAATAAAATGATTGCCTTTAATAATGGATAATTTTGCATTAGGTATATTTTCTGCAATTTCTTTTGTATGGGATTTCTTAATCATATCACTTCTTCCACAGATTACGAGCGTGGGAACAGTTATTTTTGATAGTTCGGTTCGTTCAATATTCGGTTCGTTCACCATTAACCCAAGCATTTCAGCGCTCTTTTTTGCACCAGGCGATTTTAAAGCAAATCGACTTGCTATTTTGTATCCTAATTCGATAGGAATTTGTGTCGTTCTTTTTACCCCTTTCGGATTGAGATTTCCTCCATTCAATATCAATGCCTTTACCTTGTCAGGATAGTTCATTGCAAATTTCATTGCTATATTTGCCCCATCAGAAAATCCTAAAATAACCGCATTTGAAATCTTACGACTTGTCATAAAATCGTATAAGTCATAGGAAAACTGCTCAATCGTAAAAGGTTTCGTACCTCTTGGGGATTTACCGTGGCCTCGTGTGTCTAAAGCAATTACTCTGTATCTGTTGCTGAAATAATCTATTTGATGTTTGAAATATGAGTTGTCTTCTCCATTCCCATGCAAAAGGATAAAAGGCTCTTTATTTCCTTTTTCTTGATAATATAAAGTTATATTCATTTATACCTCCTCGCAAATTTCATTTGTCAATTTGTTGCTCAGTTTGTTTTATCGTCCTGCAAGACTTCCATGGTACTAGTACATCGTTCAATAATTAACTCATAGTTTGACTTGTCTATTTTCTCAATAGCATACGCTAAAAATCCTCAGCGTAGCCCACTACGCCTACGTTTTTTAGTGTATACTCTTAAAAAAATATCCTGCGTGAAATTATGAGAAATTAATTGAGCGATGTACTAGTTAGCATAATACCTTCATATTTGAAACGTCCCTTGCTAAAAAAATAAATACTTGCCTTTGGATTTTTTATAAACTGCTGCGAGCGCATAGCGGATGTATTCGTTGTAAAATAAAAACGATTTCCCTCAATCTTGCGTGGTACAAACATTGCTTTTATATTGGGGAAACCTTCTTCGTCTACAGAAGCAATAAATGACACTTTTTGTTTTTTAATAAATTCAATAGCATATTTTCTTGTTTTCATTGGAAATTTTCTCCTCATAAAAAATATTAATTTGTATGTAGATTTTCAATCAAGGTTTTAAGTATTCGAGTAAGATACCGTTCAAATTGTCTTTGCTCTTCTTCTGAAAAGCCTTGATAAAATAATACATTCATCTGCTGAGATACCATTTCATATTTTTCCTGTAAAGATTTTGCATATTCGGTGAGTGACACAATCATTTGTCGGCGATTGTGTGGGTTAATATTTCTTTCTACAATTCCCTTATTTACCATTCCATTTATTACAACAGATACAGTGTTTTTTGCAAGAGAGGTTTTTTCACTTATTTCACTAATCGTAAGATTATCTGTTTTCCATAGAATAAATAAAATTCGTCCCTGCCCACCACTTATTTCAATACCATTTTCAAGTAGTAACCGTTCAAAAATCCTATCTTGAAGTTGTTTAATTTGTGTAATATAGAATCCACCCTTCGTTTCCAAATAATCACCTCAATTCCTATTAGAACATTTCCATATAGAATAATTATACTATATAAACTTTGAAAAATCTATCTCTAAGTTAATTTCCTCGTTCACAATCTCCAATCGCTGTAGTAGTCGCTACAGCTCAATCATCCGCCTTGCATAGGAATATTTACCGGCAAAAAATGATTACGATATGTAATAGCTGGAGTAATTAATGCTTATTTTTGAACAGTTCCTTATAAAAAGAACAGCCAATACAGCCAATTTCAGGAAAAGAGCTAAAATCATATGTTTAAGCACAATAATTCAGCCTTTTCAGAAATTGGCTGTGAATAGTAACAAAAAAGTACATATTTATGAAGAATAAGGATGACATCAAAAAGCTTATGTGATAAAATTTTTATGGATGTAAATGGAAAAATTATATTTATTGAGTTGTTGGTTAGAGCGTGTTTGAAAATTGCTTTTTACAAGATGTGTTTCATCCTTTGTGGGAGATTTGCCCCAAATTTAGGAGGTGTAGCGGGCTACATTAACTAAATTTGGGGCAAATATAGCGCAAAGCATAGAATGCATCTTGTGAGAATGAATTTTCAAACACGCTTTAGGGTGGATAATCAGGATTTAAGGAGAAAAAGTTACGTTAAGAAAAGTATTTAAATAAAAGGAGGTAATGGGAGCATGGCTATAAAATATAATTTAACACCAATAGAAGTTGTAAAGTTATTTGGGTATACAGAACCTGCAGCAAAAGAAGAATTAGAATTATTTGAAAAGGACAATCATCTAAAACTCCCTAAATTATTATTTGATTTTTTAAGCTTAGTAAGTAATGAAGAATTATTATCTACTGCAGATATTTGGGCAGATAGTGATTCACAGCCTTATTTTTCCTATCAATATATTGAAGAAGGGATTGAAGACTGTAAGGAGGATTTTGATGATTCTGAGTTTTGCAAAGAAAATGCTTTTTATCCATATTCAAAGATTCCAAAAGAACAGTGGCCGGAATTAGTAGAGAATTATTTACAGATTGGCAGCGATTATGCGGCGGGAGTTGTATTCTATGGTATAAAGGAAAAGGAATTGGAGTTTGAAAATCCACCTGTTTATATGTTGCATGAGGCAGATGAATTAACAGATTGGAAATTAATAGCGCATACGTTATCTGAATATTTGATGTGCGTATTATTGGATGCCCTTGCTGGCGTAGAATATACAACAGCGCAAGATGTGTTAAATGAAAATGGATGGGGGTTTTACCAGGAAGAATACGCGAATAAAGAGGAAATAAGAGAACAGTTGTCCAAGAAAAAAATTGATTTATCTGCAATGGGAAAGAATATGACTTTTTATGGAGCAGTAGATTCTTTTTATCAGTATTGTTTTGATGAAGAAGATAAAGTTTTTTATATGATTATAAATGATACATCACTTATGGCTATAAAAGCAGAGTAGTTGCATATGGAAAGACAGCATACAGAAGATGAAATATCATCACTCAAACCTTTCTTGAATGTGGGTACAGGATATGTTAAAATTTCCTTACGGAAAAGCCCTTCGGCAGGGTAGTAGCCTTCCAAACTGTCACTGTAAACTTAGCCAGTATAATCTATGATTTGCCGGACTTACACCAGATGGGAGGTGACGCTGATGACAGATTATGAAACTATTATGGTTTTTCTGGGAATACTGGCTTTGCTGGTATCTTTCGGAACTCTGCCGATAGCGTTGCTTGCCTACATAGATAGGAATTTTATTAAAATATATAACTTGATGTATTTCAATATATTTCTATAAATCCTTATGGCATAATGCTTTACAGGGATATAGTAAACATATATCTCCATGTAAATCCATATATCTTCATGCCAAATTGGTGTAGAAATGGTGTAGTAACTTTAAAAAGAGTTTGATACAAATTCCCAATAAAAACAATTAAATATTTTGGACATATACATAAGTCCATGACAGGTAAAAGGATAAGAACTATCCCCGGCCTGCTGTGGGCTTATTTTAGTGCCTAAAATTACAAGGCTAAAACCATCACCTACAGCCAAAAAGCCCGTCTATGGGCATCCTGGCGCGTCACAGGGGCATTCTATGCAGCACCCATTCCACATCTTAAAACTACGGTTTCATTGGCAGCACAGCAGAAGGAAGGAGAAAAACAATGGCAAAAAAAGTAAGCAACATGAAGCAGTTACAGAAAGCAATCATGCCTGTTATGGAAGGTATGGCAGACGCATTGGCGGAACGTGTCTATGAGACATTGAATTATTTCCTACAGGAATACTATAACAGCTATTCACCTGTATACTACCGGAGGCAATATGACTTCCTACGTTCGGCAATAAAAGTAAACCCAGTTGTGAAAGGGAATAAAGTTACTGCATCCGTATATATCAACACGGATCACCTGGACAATTATTACAGTGCGACAGGGGAAGAGGTTGCCTCATGGGCAAACCAGGGCTTGCATGGCGGCATGGTTGGAGTGGGACGTACCCCACATGTATGGGATGACACGGTTAAAAATACAGTCGATAATGGAGAGCTGTTAAGGCTTGCAGTTGACTACCTCAAAAGCAAAGGCATCCCAGTGAGCCGGGGTTAGAAAGAAAACAAAAACTAATGTATTGATAAGCAAAAAAGAAAGGATGATGTATTATGGCAATAAACAAAAAAGAATTTATTAACTGCATGGCTGAAAATGGGCAGAAGACAAAGAAATCCTGCAAGGAATACCTGGATCTTGTATTAGATACCTTTTATGCCCTGATGGAGGAAGGGGAGACAGTCAGGTTTGCGAGGGTGCTGAAAGCGGAAACAAAGATAACGCCGCAAAGGCCTGCAAGGAACCCACAGACAGGGGACATATGCACCGTCCCGGAACGCAGGCGGATCAAGGTTACATTCAGTGAGGTGTTAAGGGACAGGCTGAACGGGGAGAAGGAATAACAGGCAGATGCCAATGGAGGGATTTATCTATGGATGGTTATGTTGATGCGCCAGAGAATTGCAATGGATGTAAATTTAAACTGGAAATGGGAGGCACTGGGAGTTAGAGGATTACTGTTTCCTGAACCAGAAAAGCATAAGCAGGATGGACTTGGGAAAGGACTGCCCATTGAGTAAAGGGGTAGGTGTTTCACCGATACCTTTTGGATATAAGAAGATATGAGGTGTCAAAATGCCATCCCATATTCAAGATAAGTGCGATTCTACACATGTTTGATTAGGCGTGTCGCGTTTCATGACATACCTTTGAAGGGAAGATATATTGTATCCATCGTAGACATTCACTTCTAGTAGGTAACAAAACATTACATACTTTCAAGGGTGGCTATATTGTAGGTATCCTGATTGGGGCTACCTTATTTTAGGGCAAAGATATCCGCCATTTAGATACACATTAAAAGCGTATCCTTTGAAGATTACAGTTATTCAGCGATTAGTCCGATTGGAAGGATTATGTGGAGGTCACTGTCAGTTACCTTCAATATAAAGGAAGCAAATTCAAAAGTCGCGAAATGCAACCTTAGAAAATCAAACCCTAATAATTACGGTTTGAATCAAAGTATCATTTCAGATGTCAATTAATTTGACTTCCTATTTCACGATTTCGGTTCAAACCGAAACTGTAAAATTATTTGACAGAATCCGTAAAAATGGAAAGTATTGTCCGCTGTAGACAACGAGTCCCCAAATTGGGAATGGTTGTGACATTATGACTCAACACCTGCTGCTGATATGAAATATTTAGGTGGGCGGTATTTCACCGTAGACCCATGAGACGATGGTTCCCCGCGAGAAACTGGTGCGTACCTGTAGGTACAGTTGTTATACAAGTGTACATCAAGTACGGTTGTTATCATGGTTGTCCAGAAGTAAACAGGCTAAGTTTAACTTAGTCGCCCACAAGTGGTTGAAAGATTTCTAATCCTTCTTTTTGGATGATTTGAAACTTGCAGTATTAAATTTTCTAATTGGAAATAAGTTCACGTTTGAATCAGACATTATGTCGGATTGAATATATTGGTGTATAATGATTTGTTATAGCCCTTTATGTAATAGAAGTCTTATAAAAAATACTTCCGTTTGGATGAAACCCCAAGGAAAAATTTCCTTCGGCTAATTCTGGTGATTCTAAAGTGCATAGTATGCATATCTGAAAATCTGATAAGCAACCCTTTTATGGTGTTTGATAAAATAAATTCGTTCCTCATTAATGACGATTAAAATGATTATACCGTTTGAGTTATCAGTGATTATCCCTTGAGGGCTTCACTATCCAAAATTGGATAGTCAGATATTATAAAAGATTTCCCCAGTTTTTAGAAAAACCTTAAACCGAGAGCATTGGTTTTAAACTCAACGCCTATAAAGGGATGAGTTTTTCACAGAAGTGTGTAAAAGTTGTCCCATGGTGGTACAACTGCAATTTATATGAATCTATGGATTAGTCCAGGATGGTCTAATTCGGATATGCATACTCCGCATATCTGAAATTCTATCTTTTCCCTACAAGTTGGGAAAATCAGTGTTTCCCATTTTGGAAACGTCATTATCACGGTTACACAGATTTGAGTAATCGCAACCTTTTGCGAAATGTCATAAAATATCTTTTCCCCACAAGCTGGGGAAAACAAATGTTCCTAATTCTGAAACCAATCGTACAGAAATTATGAGTGGTTATACCACGGTTTCGCAGAATTGAGATATCCCCAATTTTGGGGAGATGTTTAAAAATTGTGGTGTCAATACTTTTGACATCTGAAATTACCTACAACTGAATATAAGAGTTACTATTCACAGCCAATCGTAGCCAAATCCCAATAAAAAATATTTTCCCTCTG
>CAJUJR010000002.1 GCA_910586605.1 uncultured Lachnospiraceae bacterium
AGGGGGAAGATATTTTTTATTGAGATTTAGCTACGATTGGCTGTGAATAGTAACTTTGTTGTTACGCAGAATACACAGAAATTTCACAATCTGTTGCTTTTTGGTATGTATATGCTATAATATTAAGAGGCTTATCGGTATGAAATATTTGATTTAGAATATACAGCATTGGGCTGCGCTATAACAAGGAGGTTTATTATGGGAAATCAGCTGGTATGGGAAGACAGGTTTAATATTGGGGTAGATATTATTGATAAGGAACACAGGAAGCTTTTTAAAATAATAAATAAATTGTTTGCATTTAGTGAACAGGAAGGTAAAAGTTCATGGGTTTGCCAGGAAGGGATTAAATATTTTAAAGACCATGCATTGAAACATTTCGCAGAGGAAGAGTTTTATATGGAGTCGATTGCCTATAAGGAATTTGAAACGCATAGGCGCCTGCATACAGATTTCCGCCGCCATATATTGCCAGAGTTGGAAAAGGAATTGGTAGAGGCTGATTATTCAAAGGAGGCGATTGAACATTTTTTGGGCGTCTGCGTTGGGTGGATGATTGGGCATACCTTAACAGAGGATCATGCAATTGCGGGAAGTGGAATCAGTAAATGGGGAAATCTGGCTACAGAAGAGGAACAGGCGGCTGTAATACAGATTATTATACAGCTTCTTAAGGATATGTTTCAATTGGAGTCGCAATTAGTCAGTGGATGTTATGGTGGGGAAAAGTTTGGGAAAGGGATATATTACCGTCTTACGTATGGCTCAGATAAGGGGGAACGGCAGGAAATAATCCTTGTATTTGAAGAAAAAATGTTGGTCGATACAGTTGGAAGGTTAATGGGCAATCCATCTGATAAATTAGATGTTATGGAGATGAATGCTGCAAGGTATGTGGCAAGGCAGTTTGTGGAAAGCATTAAAGAACATTTTACATATGCTGAGGGATATAAAATGAAGGGCGAGAACCTGTTGACATATGAGCAGTTCCAGAAGACATTTGACAGGCAGCCCCCACAGTACAGCCTTCTTTTTAATACAGATGCAGGATATTTTGCGTATTGCTTTATGGCGCCAAACATGAAAAAGGAGGAAGGTGGAGTTTCGATTAAAGCAGCAAATGCAATGAAGGAAGTAACTGGATATCTGAAAAAGAATGAAGAGGAAAGCAACAATAATATTGGGAAGCAAAAATTATTGGTAGTAGATGATTCTGGTACAATCCGTCAGGCGATGAAGGAAATCCTGCAGAATGATTACCAGGTTGCAGTGGCAGAGTCTGGGGTATCGGCTATCCGGTGCATGGCATTGGAACGTCCAGATCTTGTTTTGCTGGATTATGAGATGCCGGTTTGTGATGGGGCTCAGGTATTGGAGATGATTCGTTCCGAAGCTGCTTTTGCAGATATTCCGGTAATCTTCCTGACAGGCAGGGGAGATAAGGAAGCAGTCAGCAAGGTAGTACGCTTAAAACCGGCCGGATACTTCTTGAAAAGCCCAAATCTTGCAGAAATAAAGAAAAATATTGATGAATATTTTGTAAAGAAAAGTTCCAAAGTATGATTCGTACTAAACAGGACATGTTTATAATATAACAGCAAAATAATGTTTTTTGAAAAGCAGGAAATCAGAAAGATATCCTGCTTTTTTAATGTGTAGCATAGTGGCTGCCGACAAAGTGTTCCTTAAAAAGTGCAAAGTGTTCCAGTTTGTCCAGATTAGGAAAATTATATGTTAAAGTTATCAAAGATTTAAAATATGGAGACGTTAATAGAGTATGGAGACAGAAGAAATCAGTAAGAAAGGGCGCCGTCTGCGCTGGTGCCTTGGCAAAGGCTTCGCTTCTCATAAAAAAGCAGATGTGGGCTATCTATTAGGGCAAAACGAGCAATTTTTAAAAAAAGCATATGGAAAAGCGCTTATGCCATGTATATTGTCTATTTTAAGCGGAAATATCAATATTCTGGCTGATGGGATTCTTGTAGGCCAGAGGTTGGGGACGGATGCGTTGGCAGCAATTAATTTTAGCCTTCCTGTCTATCTGGTGCTTTGCATTGCAGGTTCTTTCATTGTGTCAGGTACTGCAATTTGCGCATCGGAGGCAATTGGGAACAATAAGAGCCATCAGGCACAGAAGCTGTATCAGATGGCTATCTTTTGGTGTGTGGTTATTTCGTTGGCTTTTATGGCGGCAGGTCTATTGTTTATAAAACCATTGACAGGTTTGTTATGTGCTGATGGGAAAGTGGCGCCGTTTGTAAGGGAATATATTGGGGTGACGCTTGTCGGTGCACTGCCTAAAATTTTGGTTTATGTTCCATTTTGGTTTTTAAGGCTGGATGGGAGAAATGGAAAAGTTACGGTTATGATGGTGGTAATGGGGGCAGGCAATGTTTTGCTGGATGTACTGTTTTTGTATGTGCTAAGATGGGGAGTTTTTGGCGCAGGCCTTGCAAGTGTCCTTGCTACTATGGTTGCCTGCTTTCTTGGCATTTGGTGGCTGTGCGATAAAAAAAGCAGTTTTTCATTTGGGATTGGTTTTTCTTGTAAAGAGATTCCGCTGATACATATTTTGCAGGCAGGCAGCCCGTCAGCAATGAATAATTTGTTTCAGACGCTTCGGGTGGTGGTGGTAAATGGTCTTTTGCTCCAGTTTGGAGGAAGCAAAGTGGTAGCGGCATTTACAGCAGTGAATTGTATCTGTGCTTTTGCGGAGAGCGTAACAGTTGGCGTGCCGCAGGCGGCATCTGCAATGTTAGGGATTTACAATGGGGAACATGACAATGGGAGCATTCGTCTTTTGCTTTTACGGGAAATAAAAAGCGGGCTTATATATTGTGTCGTGTTTTCTGTAATTGTAGTGGCTGGAGCTGATAGTATTGCTGCGGTGTATGGGTTGGATTACCCTCTTCGGTTTGCTTTATTATGCCTGGGCATGGGGATGTTTTTGGGGCTGCCTAATAGTATTTTATCAGGATATTATAATGTATCAGGGCGTATTGCATGGGCAAATGGAATTATTTTCCTCCGGGTGTTTTTGATGACCTATTTAAGCCTGCTGCTGCTTCTTGCGGTTGGGGGAAATCCTTGGTGGTTTTTATTATTAAGTGAGGTTTTTACCATGTTGGCATGGTTTGCAGCGGCTGGAATATATCATTATTTTCACCCGGAGTATTCCCGTTTTCTTCTAATGGACGATTCCTTAGAAAGGACAGGGAGGGTTATAAATTTTTCTGTAAAGGGAGATGTGGAAGAAATCTGTAATGCTAGCAGTAAAATTACCGTTTTTTGTGAAGATAATGGAATGTCATCGAAACAGGTGATGCGGATTAGTCTTGCAATAGAGGAAATTATGACACTGATTACTTCTGAAAATGGCGAAAAGGAGGTAGAATTTGATATTCGCGTCTATTCTTTACAGGGGGTAATTGGCATCCGTTTCCGCTATAGTGGGAAGGAGTACAATCCACTTTCGTATAAAGAAAAAAAGGAGCTGGATGATGTTTATATGGGTCTTCGGATGATTGAGGATTTGGTTGAGGAAACTTTATACCAGCGTACTTTTGGGGTAAATACCCTTCAGATTTTTTTATAAGACAAAGTATTTGGGAAAGGTATATTGGCAGAAATGAAGATTGATTATGCAGAGTTAGGGAAAAAGGCGTTATTACGCCTGGAAGATACAGCCCAAAGAGCGGATTTGGTACAGAAGTGCCTGCTTGAAAAGATTATTTCCGAGAATTGTTTTACAGAATATGGAAAAAGGTATCATTTTTCAGCAATTAAAAGCATAAGTGGCTATCAGGAAAAGGTGCCTATTACCCTGTATGATGATTATGAAGCATATATTTCACGGATTGTCAGTGGTGAAGGAGGGGTGCTGGTATCTGCCCCTTCTGATTTTTTCTGTATTAGTTCTGGTACAACAGGGGAACCCAAATACCTGCCTCTTACAGAAAAAGAACATCAGCTTTATTATTTCTATGCCTGTGGCGTAGTTTTTGGGACAGTGAGGGAATATTACAGGGATTTGCCAGAAGAGAAGGTGTTTGGAAAGATTTTCCAACTGGGGGAATTTGCCAAGACATATATGGAAAATGGACGGATGAAGGGGATACGTTCTGGTGCTGTTTACCAGTGGCTGGACAGAGATGGCGGATTTGATGTTTCTGATTATTGTGCCCCAAAGGAGGTTCTTTTTCCTGATAATTTGGAGGATTTACTATATGTGAAAGTCCGTTTTGCCCTGGCAGAGAGAGGGCTTCGGGCAATCCACGGGGTATTTGTAAACCGTGTTGTAGGGGTTATGGAATATATATATAGGAACTGGGATATGCTGCTGGATGATATGGAAAAAGGGGAGGTGGATGAGAAGGCTGGTGTCAGTCAAAAATGGAGAACGTATTTGAAAGAAAAGCTTTTGCCGAACCCTTCCCGTGCTGCAGAACTGCGCTGTCTTCCATATAAAAACCTGCGCTTTCAGATGATTCCAAAAATCTGGCCAGAATTAAAGTATATACAGGCAATTGGAGGAAAGGCATATCCATATTATTCCCGGCAATTAGAAAAATATAAAGGGGATATTCCAATCCATCATTTTGTATATGGGGCATCTGAGGGGATTTTTGGCATTGCAGCGAAGATGGATAAGCCAGATTCTTATATTTTATTCCCAGAAGCTGGATTCTTTGAATTTCTTCCGCTGGAAGGAGGGGATAGCACGCGTCCGCTTTGTCTGTGGGAACTTAAACAAGGCGGGCGTTATGAAGTTTTATTTACCAATCATTCTGGTCTATACCGTTACCGGATGCGGGATGTAATCAAGGTGGTTGGCTGGTATTATAAAACCCCAGTTGTCCGTTTCTGCTACCGGGAAAATATGGTTATGAACCTGGCAGGGGAAAAAAGCAACCTAGAGCAGCTTGAGGAAGCTGTAAACCGGTTTGCCAGGAAGTATAGGGTGCAGGTAAAGGGGTATTGTGTACAAGAGGCATTTTCAGATGGGATGCCACAATATCTTTTTTATATGGAATGCGCTGGTAAAATGGCAGGAAATACAGAGAGGATTTTAGAGGAATATTTGTGCCGTCTGAACTATGAATATAAATGCTGCAGGAAAATGAATGAAATAGGAAGGCTGCGTATTCAGTTCCTGCGTCAGGGAAGTTTTGAACGGTATGAAAAATACCTGGCAGGGAAAGGGGTTATGATGGGACAGAGTAAATTGCTGCGCCTGCTTGATACAGAGGAAAAAAGGCAGTTTTTTGCGGCCGAAGTGCTGTGAAGCTTTTAGGCATGGCAGAAAGGTAGGGATTATTATGATAAAAAGAGTAACAGGGCTTGCTGGGAAGCTGACGGTTGGGATAGTTTTGTTTGGTATGCTGTTAGGGACTGCAAGCAGTATTATTGGTTATCGAGAGTTTACTTCTGTGCTTGAGCAACAGTATAATGATTCTGCTTATGAGATTGCAGAAACAGCAAGGGATTATTTAAACCCTGATATGTTTGAGGCATATCTCAAAAGTGGCAAGACAGATAAAGAATATGATAGAATATTAAAAATGTTAGATGAGCTAGTGGTTTCGACAAATATTACATTGATATACGTTGCCAGTGTCGGTTCAGATTATAGGACGCTCACTTACTTGTATGATTCTATGCATCCTGACAGTGGCTTTGATCGCTATCCGTTTGGCTATACGGCAAAAGATGTTAATGAGAAATTTGTTAATAACGTAAAGAACATTATGACAAAAGGCGAGCGTGCGACCGAATATCTCTATTCTTATTCTAAGGAATCGGGTGCGCATACGACGGCGGCTATTCCTGTCTATGATTCAAAAGATAAAATTGTGGCAATGCTTTGTGTAGAGAAAAATATGACAAGACTGGAAAATGCAAGGATAGTCTATGTGCAACATGTACTGATTGGGACGTTTGTGTCAGTAGTCCTGTTTTTGCTTGGCTACAGTATATTCCTCCGCAGGGATATGATAGCTCCAATTTTAGAAGTCACAAAAGAAGCAAAGAGGTTTGCGGATTTCAATACGCCTTCTGATACATTGCGTTCTATCCGAAAAAAGGATGAAATTGGTGTACTTGCGAGGGCTGTCAGTAAGATGGAAACAGATATTGTTGCCTATGTTGAGAACCTGACAGCAGTTACAGCGGAAAAGGAGCGTATTGGTGCAGAACTTTCTGTTGCTACACAAATCCAGGCAGATATGCTTCCGCGTATTTTTCCGGCATTTCCAGAGCGTCCGGAAATTGATATCTACGCAACAATGAATCCGGCGAAGGAAGTTGGTGGAGATTTCTATGACTTTTTTATGGTGGATAGCAGGCATCTTGCCATCGTAATGGCAGATGTGTCAGGGAAAGGTGTTCCTGCGGCTCTTTTTATGGTAATTGGGAAAACGCTAATTAAGGACCATACAAAGCCAGGGAGCAAACTTGGCGATGTATTTACGGAAGTAAATAACCTGCTTTGTGAGTCCAATAGCGGAGGCTTATTTATTACAGCTTTTGAAGGGGTCTTAGACCTTGTAACTGGTGAGTTTTGTTTTGTGAATGCAGGCCATGAGATGCCGTTTATCTCAAAAGCAGGGGGCGCTTATGAACCGTATAAGCTCCGGCCGGGGTTTGTGCTGGCAGGCATGGAGGATATGCAGTACAAAGCTGGAAGCATGATGCTAGAACCGGGAGATAAAGTTTTCCAGTATACAGATGGAGTAACAGAGGCAACAGATTTGGATAATCAGTTGTATGGAATGGGGCGGTTAGAGGATATCCTTGGTAGGAATGCAAAGCTGCCGCCAACAGAATTGCTGGCTGTAGTAAAAGCTGACCTTGATAAATTTGTAGGGGAGGCGCCGCAGTTTGATGATATAACAATGCTTTGCCTGGAATATAGGCAGGCGATGGAAGAAGGGAAGGGGGACAAATAACATGGAAGAATTGACGGTAGAAGCTGTGGTTGAAAATATACCTTTGGCAACGGAATTTGTAAACAGGCAGTTAGAGGCTTTTCAATGCCCTGTGAAAGCCCGTGTGCAGATTGATATTGCGATTGACGAGCTGTTTGGGAATATTGCCCTATATGCTTACCATCCTGAGGCAGGATCGGTGACGGTTAGGGTTGAGGTAACAGAAGAGCCGCTGGCAGTTATTATTGCGTTTATAGATAATGGAAAACCATATGACCCATTGGCCAACCAAAACCCCGATACTGCGCTTTCAGCAGAGGAACGTGAGATTGGCGGCCTGGGGATTTTTATGGTGAAAAAAAGTATGGATGAAGTTTCATATCATTATAAAGATGGGCAGAATATTTTAACAATCAAGAAAAATATATAAATATGCCAAAGTAATAATATGTTTTATGGCGCTGCAATTATTTAACAGCAGAGGGGATTGATTATTCCCATCCTGCATTTATTGGCAGCGATGGCAGGACGCGGATTGTGTCTATCTGGGATCAGACTGTGGAGATACTACAGGAAGGGGAACATGAACCAGAATATTTTGAATACGGCGCTGAATATACACGGGAGGACATTAACCGGGCTTTGGAGAGTGGCAATCCTTTAGAAATCGTGCCAACCCGTGATACAGATGGGCATGGGACATTTCTGGCAGGGGTAGCCTGTGGGAACGAAATGCCTGATCAGGGATTTTCGGGGGTTGCCCCATTGGCAACAATCTGTGTTGTAAAATGTAAAGAGGCGAAACAGAACCTGCGTGATTACTATTTTATTAATTCAGATGAACCCTGTTATGCAGAAAATGATATTATGTTGGCAGTGTACTATCTTTGGAGAAAGGCTAGGAGGTTAAGAATGCCGCTGGTCGTCTGCCTTGGGATGGGAACAAACCAAGGGGGGCACAGCATGGGCGGGATTCTTGGGAAGCTATTGTCAGATTATGGAGATTACAGGGGATTTTTAGTGGTAACAGCCGGAGGGAATGAAGCAAATGCTTCCCATCACTATATGAATGATCCTATTAGTTCAGGAAATGAGGTGGAAGTTGAAATCAGGGTTGGGAATAATGAAGGTGGATTTACGATGGAACTTTGGGCAGCTACAACAGAATTATATTCGGTTGGGCTGATTTCTCCCGGAGGGGAATATTCTGGAAAGACACAGGCAAGGCTTGGAGAAAAAAGGCAGGTAAACTTTTTGTTTGAGGGTACGACAGTTTATATTGAATATCTGCTTGTCTCATTTGAAGATGGGGATGAATGCATCCGTATCCGTTTCCAGAACCCAACAGAAGGAATTTGGCGTATCCGTGTTTTTAATGATGCAGGTTATTTCGGACGTTTTGATATGTGGCTTCCTATGAAAAATTTTTTGGAAGAAGGAACATATTTCCTGAGGGCAAATCCAGATACGACAATTTGTGATCCTGGAAACAATACAGGGATTATTACATTTTCTTTTTATGATTCCTTGAACCATTCAGTCGTAATTGAATCCAGCAGGGGTTATACAAGAGATATGGCGATTAAGCCAGATATGTCCGCGCCGGGAGTAGATATCTACGGGACGCTTCCGTTTGCAGGAAATTACCCAATAGGGGAGGAAGAACGTAACAACAGGGCGCGTTATGGTTATCGCAGCGGCTCTAGTGAGGCGGCTGCAGTAGGGTCGGGCGCAGCAGCCCTTCTTGCAGAATGGGCGTTTATTTATAAAAATGATATTGCAATGGATACACAGAAAGCGAAAAAATATCTTATCCGGGGGGCAGACCGGACAGGGATTACCGTTCCGAACCGTGCTTGGGGGAATGGTACGTTGAATTTATATGATACATTTGATTGGCTTCGTTCCCCACAGGCATAGGTCTGCTAGGGCAGGAAATAGGATGGGTTGTCAGATGGAAGGCTTCTGGTTTTCCAACAGCTTGTAATCGCGCAGGATAACCTGATATCGCAGGTTGGCAGCGTTTAATTCGTAGATATAGCTGTCGATTAATTCAGGTTCTTTTACATTGGAAAGCCCAACATAGGCGTCTTCCAGGCTTCTTTGGGCATCCAGCAGTGCCTTTTTCAGAAAAACTTCCTTTTTGGGGAGTTTTTCTTTTTTCCATATGGTTTTCATAGCCAGTCCCCCTTTGTACCGTTCATTACATTGATAATTGTGTTTTATAAGATAAGTATAGACGCCTGATTCCAAAAATATGCAAAAAATAATTTCAAACATGCCTTAAGAAAGCTTTTTGGAAAATCAAAGATGGATAGGACTTATCAAAATATAAAACAGGACAAACAGGAATGAAAAAAATATTTATGGCATAGTGTTATAGAAAGATAGTACTTGTCAGTATCTGACAACTTAATGAAAGGGGTATGTGATGGAAAATACCATGTTTATTCTGTTGTTTATTGGTGGTTTTCTGGTTTTTTTGGGTTCTATGGGTGTGGATGTAATCAGGCTGGTATTAAATTTCCTGGCAAGATGCCTGCTAGGGCTTGTGGTTATTTACATTGCCAATTATCTGCTGGAATATTTTGGTGGAAATTTTGCTGTAAATATTAATGAAATTACAATAGGTGTTTCAGGTATCTTGGGGATTTGGGGCGTAATCCTGCTCTATGCGCTGCAGTATTATTTTACAATTACATAGTAAAAAATTTATGAAAAACTGCCAAAAAATGCGGCGCTTGACAGCAGAAAGGAGGTTTGCTATAGTGACGGCACGTCCCACGAAAGGAGGTGTTGTTTCTGGGGGAAGCTGTTTTGGGTGGGCTGCTTTTGGCAGCGGCTGCCTGTGATTGGAAGAAGGGGAAGATTCCAAATGCGCTGATACTTTTTGGATGGTGTGCAAGCCTGGTATTTGCTTTTTGGCAGAATGGGGGAAAAGGGTTGCTTGAAAGGGCAGCCACAATTCTTTTGGTTTTGTCAACTGGTTTTTTCATTTTTTCTGTACATATGGCTGGGGCAGGGGATATCAAGCTCTGTTCTGTGATTGGCGGAATGCAGGGATTGCTATCTTGTATGGATATCCTGGTAGTGTCAGCAATATTGGCAGGAGGCTTTTCGCTTTTTAAATTAATCAGGAAACGAATGCTTACAGAAAGGCTTCTTTATGCATGGTTGTATTTTACGGCGGGAAGGGCAGGCAGGAAGCCATATTATGAGAAAAGCAGGGATGGGGCAGATTGTACAATACTGTTGGCGCCATTTCTGGCAGCAGGTTATTTATTGATAGTACTGAGAAGGTGGGGAGGAATGTGATGAAAAAGATACAAGTCGCTTTGTATGACAAAAAAGGGTATATGCCATGCCTTGTTGGCTATCTCTGTAAAAAGGGGCGGGGCATCCTTGAGGCAAGGCTTTTTTCTAGCCTGGAGATGCTTACAGAGTGTGCAGAAGCTGGTAATATTGATGTGCTTTTGGCTGGGGAAGAGGTGGCAGGGGAACTTCATGGGCTGGCTGGGAAGATTTCCAGGATTATGCTTTTATCAGAAGGGAATCAGGTAAAAGAAGCCTCTGAATATTACCTTTTATTCAAATATCAGCCGGCCCAGGAAATTGTAAAAGAGGTTTTGGAACAGATTGCAGAGGATGATAACATTGCTTTTACAAAAGCATTTTCTCAGAGAAGGGCAGTTGATTTTATTGGTGTATATGCCCCGTTTGGCGGCAGCGGCGTAACCGAGTATGCAGTTTCGCTGGCAGGGAAACTTGCAGAAAAAGGAAAAGTTTTGTATATCAGTTTAGAACAATTTCACAGCCTGGATTTTTTGCAGGAGAAAAAGAAAGAAACTATTTCTTATAGAGGGATGTCAGAAGTGGTTTTTTATTTAAAACAACGGAAAGAAAAGCTTGCTTTGAAACTGGAAACGGTAGTCGCTTCCTGGTCGGGGGCAGATTATATTTTTGCAGTGGAGGATTACAGGGATTTATATTCGCTGAGCAGTGAAGATGTGCATCAATTTTTAAATGTGCTATCAGGGCAGACAGATTATGAAACTGTTATATTTGACATTGGCTTTCTGAGCGAGGCGGCGCTTGCGTTGATGGAACACTGTAACATGCTTTATATGCCGTATGCAAAGACAAAACAGCAAAAGTCAAAGGAAGCTGCATTTTGGAGGCTGTTGGATCGTGGGAACTATGGGAGGTTGGCAGAACATTTCCAGAGGATTGAAGGAAATGGGGGTGGGGTATGACAGAAGAGGAAGAAAAAGAAAGATGCCGTCAGATACAAGAAATAATTGTAAATGAGATAAACCGTGGAGGCAAGGTATCAGACGATGAAATTTTGGAAAGTATAGAAGAGCATGTCCTGAGAATGGGACATACGGTCTATTTGCCCGCAGGAAAAAAAGATGAGATGATCCGGGCAGTCTTTAATTCAATCCGTAAACTGGATGTTTTACAGGAAATCCTGGAAGACAGCAGTATCACAGAAATCATGGTCAATGGGCCAAATCACATTTTTATTGAAAAGGGAGGGCGGCTGCAGCCATACCCCAAAACATTTTCCAGCCGGGATAAGTTGGAGGATGTTGTACAGCAAATTGTAGGGAAAGTAAACCGCAGGGTAAATGAAGCGAATCCGATTGCGGATGTCAGGCTGCTAGATGGCTCTAGGGTAAATGTTGTGCTGCCGCCGATTGCGCTGGACGGTCCGGTGGTAACAATCCGCAAATTCCCAGATAAGCCGATATCAATGGAAAGCCTAATAGGGCTTGGTTCACTTACAGAAGAAACGGCAGGCTTCCTTAAAAAATTGGTAAAAGCGAAGTATAACTTTTTTATCAGTGGCGGGACAGGCAGTGGAAAGACTACTTTTTTAAATGCCCTATCAGAATATATTCCTTCGGAAGAGCGGCTGATTGTAATTGAGGATGCCGCTGAACTCCAAATCAGGGGGATTCCAAACCTTGTTAGGCTGGAAGTGCGCAACGCCAATATTGAGGGGAAAAATGCTGTTACAATCCGGGACTTGATGAAATCAGCCTTGCGGATGAGGCCGGACAGAATAGTGCTTGGCGAAGTCCGGGATGCTGCGGCATGTGAGCTTTTGAATGTAATGAATACCGGGCATGACGGAAGCCTGTGCAGTGGCCATGCAAACAGCCCCAAGGATATGTTAAGCCGGCTTGAGACACTTGTGTTGACAGGGATGGATATTCCTTTATTGGCAGTGCGCAGCCAGATAGCATCTGCAATTGATATTATTGTGCATTTGGGGCGACTTCGGGATAAATCCAGGAAGGTGTTAGAAATTGATGAGGTGATTGGGATGCAGCAGGGGGAAATCCAGATAAAGCCGCTCTTTCATTTTCAGGAAGAAGGCCAGGATGGGACAGGGCAGGTGATGGGGAAACTTTGTAAAACAGAACATTCCCTGTTTCATCAGGAAAAACTCTATGCAGCGGGGATATCTATATGAGAAAAATTGATGGTAAGAAAATATATGCAAAAGGGTTTGGGAAAGGCTTTATAAAGGCAGCGTCCATTAGTTATCTATTTTACCGGAATCTATGGATAAGCCTGGTTCTGTCATCAGGGTTTGGGCTTGCTTCTGCTTTTCTGGAGAAGA
Organism: uncultured Lachnospiraceae bacterium; assembly: GCA_910586605.1. Classification (GTDB taxonomy): domain Bacteria; phylum Bacillota; class Clostridia; order Lachnospirales; family Lachnospiraceae; genus Butyribacter. The sequence continues at coordinate 12,559 of CAJUJR010000002.1, forward strand.
AGGAGTACCATAGGAAGCAGTGTTATGAAATCAATTTGCAGTTCAGGGAAGGGCTATATGGGATTGCAGCAGCGCTTGGGGCAGGTTATGCAATGGAAAATGCGGTGGAAGAAGCAAGGAAAGATTTGGCGCTTTTATATGGGGAAGATTCACTTTTGGCGACAGAGTTTCTCTGGATGGAACAGAAGTTGGAACTGAACCAGCCGTTGGAAAAAGTATTTCTGGAGTTTGCAGAACATTGGAAGTCAGAAGATATTATGCATTTTGTACAGGTGCTCCAAACTGCGAAGCGTACAGGAGGTGATTTAATAGCAGTTACAAGGATGGCTGCAGAAAAGATTGGGGAAAAAATTGAAGTGAAAAGGGAAATCCATACAATGATTGCAGGAAAGAAAATGGAAGGGCGTATTATGAATATGATACCTCCAGGGATTATCCTTTATTTCTGGCTGAGTTCCCCAGGGTTTCTTGACTGCCTTTATAAGGCTTCTGGAAGAGTGGTTATGACGGTATTATTAGCGCTTTATCTTTTTGCGTATTGGTGGAGTGGGAGAATTAGTGATATACAGGTGTAGGGGGATGGGGAGTTTCTGTTAATTGAACATATTGTATAAGGAGGGGGAAATGGCAGGTGAAATTTGTTTTATTATTTTTATCCTGTCTGCTGGATATTTTCTTTGGGCAGACAGGTTTTGGAAGGGGGATGGGAGGGCAGAAGCGGAGGGGTGGGCAAAGGGAAAAAGCTGGTATCATATTTTTGCTAATGGCGTTTTGTTTCTTCTGTCAGTTGGGAGAGAGCATTTCGGCATACAGTTAAAAGGGGAGCGGCTGGAGATAATGAAAAAGCTTTATGTCGGGAAAGGGGAAAAGGATATCTATTTTGCCCATTATATCAAAAGCGGCTCTGTTTTATCAGCAACGATAATGCTTTGCCTTTTATCTGTTTCCATAGGAGGGCTGGTGGTGCAGGAGGGACAGCTTTTGGAGGGATATTTCCTAAAGAGGGAGGGTGTTTTGGGGCAGGAAAAAACAGTTGCCTTATCAGCCTCTATGGATGGGGAAGAAAAAGAAGTTTCCATAGAAGTGCCCCATATCCAATATAGTACAAAGGAGCTTCCTGTGAAGTTCCAAGAAGCGAAGGATTATGTAAAGCACAGTTATTTAGGGGAAAACAGTTCACCAGAACAGATTATGGAACCGCTTTATCTTGCAGAAAGGATTCCTGGCAGTGCGATTGAAGTAGAGTGGCAGCTTGGGGCAGACGGGATTATCCAGGAGGATGGAAGCCTTTCAAATGAAGAGCTGGATAAGGGATGCCAGACAGAAATTACTGCAGTTTTTACATATGGGGAAGAGACAGAATTGATGGCGTTGCAGATAACTGTTTTGCCCAAAAAGAAAACAGAAAAAGAGAAGGGGTGGGAGAGATGGGAACAGTGCATGGAAGAAGCACAAGAGGAAAGTAGTACGCAAGAATACCTAGAGCTTCCAGGGCAGGTGGATGGAAAGGAGATAAGTTATAAGGAACGGCAAATAAATATTGCAAATGTAATATTAGGGCTTTCCTTCTTTGCGGTTGCTGCAATATTTCTGTTCCAGGAAGAAAAGCTGAGGAAGGGGATTGCAGAAAGGGAAAAGGAGATGCGCGCAGATTATCCGGAATTTGCCGAATATTTTGTATTGCTGATTGGAGCTGGGATGAGCATTAAAGGGGCATGGGAGAGGATTGTACGCGATTATCAAGAGACAAAACGTGCAGAAAAGAAACACTATGTCTATGAAGAGATGATGGTATCTGTTTATGAAATGGAAAATGGAATGGCAGAAGCCCGTGCATATGAACTTTTTGGGAAAAGGACAGGGCTTTTGCAGTATATGAAATTTTGTACGATGATAGTACAGAACCTTAGGAAAGGTTCAGAAGATTTGTTGGTTCTTTTGGAGTATGAAGTAGACGATGCTTTCCGTGAAAGGAAAGAGGCTGCAAAAGCATTGGGAGAGGAGGCAGGCACAAAGCTGCTAATGCCTATGATGCTTATGCTTGTAATTGTTTTTGCAATGATATTGTATTCTGCTTTTTACAACATGTAGTAGTAACAAGAATTGCTGTTGTTTACAGTTGCATAGGCAGATGGGGCAATGGTGTGTTTGGAATGAATTTTCAAACACGCTCTAGGGAAAGGAGGAACATATGGAGCAGTTAAAGGCATTTTGGGAGGAAGAAGATGGAGTTGGGATTATTGAGATTATTTTGATTTTAGTTATCCTGATTATGATTATTGTGATTTTTCGGGAGCAGATTGTTAAGATTATAACAAACGCATTTAAAGAAATTAATGGAGGTGCAGATTCAGTAAATAAAAAAATTTCCATAAAATAAATTTGGCGGCAAATGGCCTATATCAGAAATGTAACAATCCAGTTGTGCTTGCATATATAAGGCAGCAAAGCAGATTGGGAAGCCTTAGGATCATAGTTAAGGAAGAAAAATGGAGGGGATGGTATTATGGTTTGGGAGAGAGGAAAAAAGAAGGTTTTGATAGACAGGGAGGATACAGAACTGGGAAGTATTACTATCTTTTTATGTATATTATTTTTACTATTTTTTTCTTTGACAGGCGTGGCATTTGAAAATGTGCGTGTGCTGTCTTCGCAAGGATATATGCGAACGGCAGCATATGCTGCTGCTATGACAGTTTTTGGGAATTACAATAAGGAACTTTATGGGCAGTATGGATTTTTTGCTTATGGAGGTTATGGGGGAAAGGGGGAGGAAAGTTTAGCCAGGGATTTTAATGGGACAATTTTACAGAATATACAGGCGGCCCCTGAAAATGCAAAAGTTTCGTATGGTAATCTATATCGGATTGGCAGCGTGGAAAGCTATGTGGAGGATGCAAAGTATCTGACAAACAAGGAGATATTTGATGGGCAGGTAAAAGCATGCCTGAAGGAAGAAGCAGTTAGTGAATTAAGAGAAAAGCTGAAAGGAAAAATTTCAGGAGACCTGGAAGGGAGCGGGTTGGAAGAAAAGCTTGCTTTGGCAAAGGGATATGAAAAAGGGGAGTTTGACGGGCAGAAGGAGGCAGAAGCAGGGCAGGAGACAGCCAGCATAGAAGAAAGTACAGCAGAGGATTTGGCAGGAGGCAATCCCCTGGAAATATTTACAGATATGGTAAGGGATGGAGTGCTTAACTTGGTTTGTGATGCTAAACGGTTGTCTGATGGGATTGTAGAAGGGGTGGAAGAGATAGAAGATGCTGCAGGAGATAAGAAAGGCAGCAGGGATAAGTGTGCGGCAGATTATCTAAATGAGATGCTTCTTGATGCCAAGCTTCCGGCAGATAAAAACATTTTGGAGCGGGGGATTCAGAAGTTGGAGTATATTGCATATGCAGATAAACAGTTCAGTTCGTATACAGCAGATAAGGACCGTACAACAAAATATGGCATGGAGTTTCTTGTTGCTGGGAAAAAAGAGGAAAAGGATAATTTATCCTATATAGTTAACCGTCTTTTAGGGATTCGGGCAACGGTAAATTTTGCATGTATTGTATCAGATGCAGCGCTACAGGAAAAAAGCCTTGCTACAGCAACTGTGCTTGCAGGATTTACTGGAATGCCGCCAGTGATTAAGGCAGTACAATATGTAATTTTATTGATTCTTGCTTTTGAAGAGGCATGTGTGGATGTTACAGCGCTTTTGGAAGGAAGAAGCATTCCATTTTTAAAAACTGCGGGAAACCTTAAAATGGCCTATGAAGAAATCTGTATGGCGTCAAAAGGGCTGTTTGCTTCTAAAGCAGGGGCATATCCTGTTAAGGGAACGCCGTCAGCAGATATTACATATCATCAGTATTTATATCTTTTTCTTTTGATGGTTTCAGAAGAAAATCTGCGGAACCGAAGCTACGGCTTAATCCAATATGATTTAAGGGAAAAATATAATCAGACATTCTGCTTGTCGGATTGTATTTGCACATGCCGTTACCGTATTGATTACACAGTGCCATTTTTATTTGGAAACCTGCCTTTTTTGGAAAATGTGGGGAAAGAAGGGCAAGGGAACAACAGAAGCCTGGAGGTGGATTATGGGTATAAAAGCAGGTAGGGATGTCCTCTGTTTTGATGACACAGGTAAACAACCAGATCAACTATCAAATAATATAAAAATCTTGCAAAAATCAAAGGAGGCTCCCCCAAATTTTAAATATCAGGACAGAGGATGTCCCTGTCTGCTTTTCCCTGGCTCATTTACGGTGGAAGTAGCGTTTAGTGCAGTACTTTTTTTCCTTGCGCTTTTTTCCTTATTGTATTTGTTTTTGATGCTGTTTGGAGTTTGCCGGGTACAGATGCGCCTGGCGTCTGCAGTGCAGCAGTATGAATGTTATGGCACAAAGGCTGGGACAGTTGAAGGGCTTTTAAAGCAGCAAGTGCTGATACAGTGGGATGAAGAGAAAGAAATCTGTTATGTCCAGCAAAAAAGGGAAATTCCATTTTTAGGCGGTCAGTTTTTTGGGGTTCTCTTGTATCAGCAGATGAAAATTAACCGATATGAAGGGGAAAGCATGGCGTCAGCCGCAGAAGCAGGAGGGGAGTATGTTTATATAGCTGAGAATGGACGTGTATATCATACTGATAAAGGATGTATTTATCTGAATCCAGGGATACAAAGTATACGCTATAGCAGGGTAGAATTTAGCCGGAACCATTCTGGAGGGAAATACAAAGTTTGCAAAATCTGTAGTAATGGGGCAAAAATAGTAGGGAAAACGGTGGTCTATATTACACCATACGGCGACAGCTATCATTTGGATAAGGCATGCAGTGGATTAAAGAGGACAATCCGGAAAGTTTTGCTTCCAGAAATAGGAAAGATGCCGCCTTGCAGTAAATGTGAAAGGAGATATTGATGCAGGAATATATACTTTATGGCTTGCTTTTTGCCGGCTTGCTGTTTGAGGCAGTGATAGACATTAGGGAACAGAAAATATGGCTTCCATTAGTTTTCCTTGAAATCCCTATTTTAACAGGGCTAAATTACAGTATGGGGCGGGGCGGTATAATGCTTTGGGCGGCTTCCTTTGGGACAGGGGCTGTTATTTACTTTGTTAGCATAGTTACAAAAGGACAGATAGGGAAAGGGGATGCATATCTTTTTGCAATGACGGGGGCAGGCATGGGATTTTTAGGGAATATAGCGTTGCTTTATCTGACGTTCCTTTTTGCTTTCTTGGCAGCAGCTTTTTTCTGGCTGGTAAAAAAGGCGGGATGGGAATTTCGGATGCCATTAGCCCCTTTTGTATTGGCTTCATATAGTTTTATACATTTATGCAGGATAATATAGATGGGATGCAGAGAGGAGGGAGATATGGAGAGGGGAAGTTATACTATAGAAGCGGCATTTATTGTCCCGGTTGTAGCAGGTATTGCGTTTCTTATTTTGTATACTCTGTTTTTGCAACATGACAGGGTGATTTTACAGGCAAATCTAAATAATGGGATTTTTTTGCTGGCAGAGGGAAAATATAAGGATAAACAAGACGTTGATAAAGATATACAGAAATATTTGTGGTGTATGGAGATACGGAAAGCAGAGCTGTCAGATGGTAATGTTTTAATACAGGGAAACGTGGCAGCAGAAGCTTTTTGGGACATTCCTATAGTATCTTATTTTGTTGCTGGGAAAGAAAGCTTGGCGCTTTCAGAGAACTATGGCCGGCTTCAGCCGGAGGAATTGTTGCGTTTAAAAATACGTTCAGGGGAAAGAGGCGAGGACAAATAGAAGAATTAGATTTGGATGAAAAAAATTGCCAAGTGGTTTGGAGCACATCTGCTGTTCAGGCACAAAATGCATTATTGGGATGGAGGATGTTAGAGCATAATGAAGTGCCTGGCATACTGCCCTTTGATTATTATTATGCAGATGATAAAGTCTGTTTTCGGTGCTTTTATGCCCCATATGAGAGGATAAGCAGCTATTTCCAAAAAAACAACGGGGACTTTGAGTGTGTTTCCTGCATTTGTAAAGGTGTTTTGAAGATATTAGAAAAAGGAGACGAATACCTATTGGGACGTGAGGGGTATTTGCTTTTGCCGGAATGGATTTTCTGGAACCGTTATGAAAAAAAGATAGCAGTCTGTTATTTCCCTGGCAGGCAGGAGATAGCCCAAAAAGAATATATAAGCTTAGTCGAATATATGATGCAGCATACCGACCATTCTGATAAAAAGGCAGTTGCGTGGATTTATGGTTTATATGATAGGGCAGTGTCAGGAGAATTTATTGTAGAAAATCTTTTGCAATACCTTCAAATAGAGGAAAATGAGGGGGACATATATGCAGAAAGGGCAGAAGAGACAGAGAACCTACAAAAAACAGAAGTACAGAAAATTAATTTAAAACCTGTAGATGATGGTATTGCAGGAAGGATGAGGTACCGGATTACAGAAAAACAGGGTGCAGGAATTTGTTTCAAGGAAGGAAAGGAACTTACGGTTGGGAGACGGGAAGGCAGCAGCATTTATCTGCCATTTGATGTAATCAGCCAAAAGCATGCAGTATTTTTATATGAGGATAGTAAGTTATGGTTAATGGATCTTTCATCAAAAAATGGGACATATCTGAATGGCAAAAAAATATCCGCATATGCAAAAACACAATGCAGGGAGAATGATGTGGTTACATTTGCGGATATTTCCTGCCAGATTAGATTCACAAAAATTGTCAATAAATTAACTGAGAATGAATTTCCAAACACGCTCTAGTCAAAAACAACCGGGTTTTCCCGATATTCTGTTTTGATAACAATATAGGGATAAGATGGGGCGCCAGATACAGGTTCGTCTTTTTTAGGACCGAATAATTCTGTATCAAAGTAGAGGCAGTCGCCAGACTGGTAAAAATCATGTATTACAATACTGTATCCGCCGCTGGACTGCTTTCCATAGCCTTTGATTACATAGAGGCAGCCATTGTCTGAAAACGTCAGTTCAAAAGAATTTTTCTGCCGTTCTTTGATTAATTCCTGCAATTCTTTTGGGATATCTGTTCCTGATACAACGGTAAATTCTACGGTATTTGTCTTTTCCGGCGCTTCGCTCTTACTGCAGCCAGCCAGGATAATACAAAGGCAGAGGAAAAAAAGGATGCACGGACGGTGTGGAGAACAGCCTAAACGATGCAGCATATAAAATTCTCCTGTTGCAAATGATTGTTATTATATATGAGATTTTACCAAAAAATATGCATTTTAGCGTAAAATCTGGAAAAAATATGTATAGAATGACGAAAAAAAATGCAGAAATTGCTTTTTGGGTGTCTGTGTTATATAATAGAAAAGCATAGCGGCATTTTGGTGAATTGCTCTGTTGATTTTCATTGTTTACAGAGTTTTATCAGATATTTCATAATATAGTGCAAATGACAGGAGGACCGGTAGAGTGAAAGAGTTAAACAAGGAAAAGTTTAAAAAAGAAGTAGAAGATTATGTGAAAGTATTATTCCGTAAATCAATTAAGGAAGCAAACGACCAGCAGTTATTTCAGGCAGTTTCCTATGCGGTAAAAGACTTTATTGTGGATCAGTGGATGGCAACACAGAAAGAATATGAAGAAAAAGATGTAAAATCAGTTTATTATCTGTCTATGGAGTTTTTGACAGGCCGTGCCCTGGGAAATATTATTATTAACTTAAAGGGAAACCAGGCAATTAAGGAAGCAATTGAAGAGTTGGGAATGGATTTGGATGTGATAGAAGACCAGGAGCCTGATGCAGCGCTTGGAAACGGCGGACTTGGACGTTTGGCGGCATGTTTCTTAGATTCATTGTCAACACTGGGTTATCCTGCTTATGGATGCGGTATCCGTTATAAATACGGTATGTTTAAGCAGGCAATTAAGGATGGGTATCAGGTAGAACGTCCAGATGACTGGTTAAAAGATGGAAACCCATTTGAAATTAAACGGCCGGAATATGCTGTAGAAATAAAGTTTGGCGGATATGTTGCCATACATAAGGATGAAACGACCGGACGCAATAAATTTGTTCAGGAGAACTACCAGTCCGTTTTGGCAGTCCCTTATGATTTGCCGATTGTCGGATATAATAATAATGTAGTAAATACTTTGCGTATTTGGGATGCTGAAGCAATTGATACCTTTAACCTGGACTCTTTTGATAAAGGGGATTACCAAAAGGCAGTTGAGCAGCAGAACCTTGCCCGTACGATTTGTGAGGTGCTCTATCCAAATGACAACCATATCGCAGGAAAGGAACTCCGCTTAAAGCAGCAGTATTTCTTTGTATCAGCAAGTGTACAAAGGGCTGTGAAAAAATATATGGAGAAACATGATGATATTCGCAGGATTCATGAAAAAGTGTGCTTCCAGTTAAATGATACCCATCCAACAGTTACCGTTGCTGAACTGATGCGTATTTTAGTAGATGAATACGGCCTGGGCTGGGAAGAGGCATGGGGCATTACAAATAAGACATGTGCTTATACAAACCATACTATTATGTCAGAAGCTTTGGAAAAATGGCCATTGGAGCTTTTCTCAAGGCTGCTTCCGCGTATTTACCAGATTATTGAGGAAATCAACCGCCGCTTTATTTTGGAGATTCAGAGGGCATATCCGAATGACTACAATAAAGTAGAAAAAATGGCAATTATTTATGATGGGCAGGTTAAGATGGCGCATCTTGCAATTGCAGCAAGCTTTTCTGTTAATGGTGTTGCAAGGCTTCACACTGAGATTTTAAAGAATCAGGAATTAAAAGATTTCTACCTGATGATGCCGGAGAAATTTAATAATAAGACGAATGGTATTACACAGAGAAGATTCCTGCTTCATGGAAACCCTCTGTTAGCTGACTGGGTGACAAGAAAGATTGGCGATGAGTGGATTACCAACCTGGCGCATATTAATGAACTTTCTGTATATGTAAATGACGAATTATGCCAGAAGGAATTTATGAATATAAAATACCAGAATAAAGTCCGTTTGGCAAAATATATTAAAGAACACAATGGTATTGAAGTAAACCCACGTTCAATTTTTGACGTACAGGTAAAGAGGCTTCATGAGTATAAGCGCCAGCTTTTGAATATTCTTCATATTATGTATTTGTATAATGATTTGAAGAAAAATCCAGAAAAGGATTTCTACCCAAGGACCTTTATCTTTGGTGCAAAGGCATCAGCTGGCTATCACAGGGCAAAGGCAATTATTAAACTTATTAACAGTGTTGCCGATGTAGTGAACAATGACAAATCCATCCATGACAAAATTAAGGTAGTATTTATTGAAAATTACCGTGTTTCCAATGCAGAATTGATTTTTGCCGCAGCAGATGTTTCAGAGCAGATTTCTACTGCCAGCAAGGAAGCATCTGGTACAGGCAATATGAAATTTATGTTAAACGGCGCGCCTACGCTTGGGACAATGGATGGTGCAAATGTTGAGATTGTAGAAGAGGTTGGAGAAGAAAATGCATTTATTTTTGGCCTTTCTTCTGACCAGGTAATTGCATATGAGCATAATAACCAGTACAATCCAAGGGAGATTTATAATATAGATTCGGAAATCCGCGCTGTATTGACACAGTTAGTAGATGGGACATATGCGCCGGGAAATTCAGAAGAGTTCCGTGATATTTACAATTCTCTTCTGGAAAGCCAGGGCGGGCGTCCTGACATGTATTTTATCCTTGCAGACTTCCGTTCTTATGCGGAGGCGCAAAGAAGGGTAGAAGAAGCTTACAAAGACACTGCAAGATGGGCAGCAATGGCTATGCTGAATACTGCAAAATGTGGCAAGTTTTCATCTGACAGGACAATTGAGGAATATGCAAAGGAAATCTGGAATTTGGAAAAAGTAACAGTAGAAGTTGAAGATTAACTGCCGGATGATTTTGTATATAGCAGCAGGGGTGACCGTTGTTTTGCTATAATACAGAAATAATCCGGGAAAAGGGCAGGCATATTTGCACTGCCCTTTTCTGGACATTTGCATGAAAACATTTACAGGATGCTATTACTCCAGCGGTTAAATATCGATGTTTGTACTTTGTCTAAATTTTATCTGCCGCGTTGTTTTCAGCCGTTGTAGCGTTTGCTACAATCCATTCTTCCGCCTTGCAGCTGAAAATTTATTCTATGTAAAATTTGTCGGTAGTTAACTGCTAGAGTAATAGAGTCAGAGGGGAAATAGAATGACACGTATTTTGCTGGTAGAAGATGATACAGAAATCATTAAAAACTTGACAAAATTTTTGCAGGAAGAGGGCTTCTGGGTAAAGGCAGTATCTGGGCAAAAAGAGGCTTTGGAATATATAGGGCGCAGGGAACGGGAAATTGATTTAATCCTGTTGGATGTATCATTATCAGATGGTAATGGTTTTGCAGTTTGTGCTGCTGTAAAAGCAAATACAAAGATCCCTGTTATTTTTCTGACGGCTTCTGGGGATGAATACAGCACTGTCACTGGATTAGATATGGGGGCGGATGATTATATCCCAAAGCCTTTCCGGCCAAGGGAGCTGATATCCCGTATGAAAAATGTATTGCGAAGAAGAAGCAGGCCAAATGTTGTTCTGTCTTTAGGGGATATTGCAATGGATGTTTTAAGCGGGACGGTTACAAAGGCCGGAGAAGAGATTTTGCTTTCGGCGCTAGAATACAGGCTTTTGCTGATTTTTTTGAATAACCGTGGGATTGTTTTAAGCCGTAACAGGCTTTTGGAGGAAATCTGGGATGCGTCGGGGGAATATGTCAATGACAATACTTTAACAGTTTATATTAAGCGGTTAAGGGAAAAAATTGAAAATGACCCCCAAAACCCTAAATTAATCCATACTGTCCGTGGAATGGGGTATCGTGCGCAGGAAGGTGAACAGTGTGGAAAATAAATTTTTCACGCTCAAATTTGTGTATGGCGCAAATTCATAGGTTATGGGAAAGGCATGGGGATTATTATGAAATTTTTACGGAATCCTGAAATCCAAAGAGAATTCCTTGCAGCAATTTTTTTGCTGGCAGCAGCAGGCTTGGTAGCTGTTTATTTAGTTGGGACGCCTGGTGTGGCTTGCGTATTGTTAACAGGGGTGGTTTTTGTAAGCCTGCATTTTCTTTCTGCCTTCCTGCGTTACAGGAAAATAGCGTGGATGTCAAAAAACCTGGATGAGATTTTACATGATGACAGTGTTGCCTTGTTGCAGGAATGTGAAGAAGGGGAGCTTGCTATTTTACATTCGCAGCTGGGGAAGCTTGTCAGGCAGTTCCGGCAGCAGAATAGTGATTTAAAGAAGGATAGGATATTGCTTGCAGATTCCCTTGCAGATATTTCCCATCAGATTAAGACTCCTTTGACTTCTATCCATTTATTGCTCCGTTTTTTGGAAGAGGAGGAAATTACCTTGGAACGCCGTTGTGAAATTTCAAGGGAAATTATGCAGCTAATAGAAAGGATTAACTGGCTTGTCTATGCGCTTCTTAAAATGTCGCGCCTGGATGCAGGGGTAGCTGTAATGAAGTCGGAAAAGGTATCTGTACAGGAACTGGCAGATAAAGCATATGGGCTTGTGGCAGTATCTATGGATATCCGGGGGATTCAATGGAGTACGCAGATAGCAGGCAATGCTTCTTTTTATGGGGATTTGCCGTGGAGTGTGGAAGCTATCGGGAACATCTTGAAAAATGCGATGGAACATGTGCCGGAAGGCGGCGGTATTTTCTTTTTTGGTGAAGAAAATGCGATTTATACAGAGATACGGATTGAAGATGAGGGAAGTGGGATTGCATCGGAGGATTTGCCGCATTTATTTGAACGCTTTTACCGCGGAAAAGGAAGTGACAGCCAAAGTATAGGGATTGGGCTGCCACTGGCACAAAAAATAATCTTGGGACAGAATGGCACAATAGATGTAAGGAATAGAAAACAGGGCGGTGCAGTATTCCGCATCCGGTTTTATAAAACGGTTGTTTAAGTTTCTTGCATTTAGGAAATGGGTATGCTACTATCACTATTAGATATTCATAGTATGCTTTGCTTAAATACCAGAATAGAAGGTGGAATGGAGGAAAAAATGGCAGATAATTACAGGATTGTTATGGAAGTTTCGGATGAAAATGAGCCGGAAAATGAGTTAAAGGATGAATGTTTTTTATTAAAATTTGTCCAGTATAAAAAAATCTGTATCCAGTGTCACGACAACCCGGATGCGGATGCATTGGCATCTGGTTTTGCATTATATAAATTTTATGAAAGCAAAGGAATTGATGTAACTTTTATTTACAGTGGGTCAAATAAGATAACAAAACCAAATTTACTTTTAATGATACGTGCTTTGGAGATACCGGTTCAATATGTGACAGAACTGCCGGACTGCGAGTTGCTTTTCCTGACAGACTGCCAGTATGGCTCTGGGAATGTCACATATTTTGAAGCTCCTGAAGTTGCCACGATTGACCATCATCAATGTGGGATGATGCAGAATGAAAATTATTGGATTAAAAGCAATTTAGGCAGCTGCGCTACGGCTGTTTGGGCATTGATGAATAATCTGGGTTATCCGTTTAGGGAAGATTTGAATTTATCAACTGCTTTGTACTACGGACTTTATATGGATACGAATCATTTTGAGGAAATATTTCATCCATTGGACAAGGATATGCGGGATTATCTGCAGACAAAGGAGCAGCTTTTGTTCCAGCTTGAGAACACAAATTTATCTATGGCAGAATTGGAGATTGCGAGTAAAGCCTTAATTAGTAAGATTTATAATGAAGAGTACCGGTTTGCGGTAATTCCTTCCGAAACATGCGACCCTAATATTCTTGGTATTATCAGTGATTTTGTAATTCAGGTGGAAGAGATAAATAGCTGCATTGCATTTAACCCGAATTCCGGCGGATATAAAATATCTGTCAGAAGCTGCGACAAAGAGATGAAGGCAAACGAGATGGCAGAGTATATTTGCAATGGGATTGGGAATGGTGGAGGCCATCTTACAAAAGCAGGGGGATTTATTGCCATGAAGCCTTTGCAGGAGACGTATAAGGGGAAGAAAGCCGAAGAGGTCCTGGTTGAGAGGATGGTTGATTACCATAAAGCATATGACGTAATTTATGCGAAAGATTATCGTGCAGATTTAAGTGCAATGGAGCGTTACCAGAAGAAAAAGATTATCGTTGGAGTCGTTATGGCCAGTGAATTTTTAAAGGAAGGGACTCCTGTAATGGTGAGGACATTAGAGGGCGATGTTGATTTGCTTGTAGAAAATGATTTGTATTTTATGGTAGGCATAGAAGGCGAAGTATATCCAATCCGTAAAGAAAAGTTTGATAGGTCGTATCAGCTGGTTGAAGGAGAGCCTGAAATGGCGATGGAATATACGCCAAATGTCCGTAATAATATTGATGGTGAAGTCTATCAATTGATGGATTATATGAAGACATGTGTGTCAACAGGTGTTACAAAGATTTATGCGAAAAAACTGGAGCATAATGTAAAGGTGTTTACTGCATGGGATGAGGATAAATACTACCGCGGCATAGTTGGGGATTATCTTGTTGTAAGGGAAGATGACCTGCATGATGTTTATGTTGTGCGAAGCGATATATTTGATAAGACATATGAAAAAATATCGTAACGGATAAGAGAATGGAGGAATGTCATGTCTAAATATGCGGCGTTTATCAGCTACCGCCATGGCGGCATTGATGAGAAGGTTGCAATCCAGATCCATAAAGAGATGGAACGGTACCGCCTTCCAGGAAAAATTGCAAAAGCAAAAGGGACAAAAAGCCTCGGGAAAATCTTCCGTGATGCAGAGGAACTACGGGCAGCAAGCAACCTTTCTGAAATTATCCGGGAGGCAATAAGGGAATCGGAATGGCTGATTGTATTATGTACTAAAAGATATAAAGAATCTGTTTGGTGCATGGAAGAAATAGAATATTTTATTGAACTGCGTGGCAGGGACCGTGTAATTGTTGTTTTAATTGAAGGGGAACCAAATGAAAGTTTTCCTAAAATATTAACTGAAATAGAACAGAATGGTGAAACCGTACATATTGAGCCTCTTGCAGTGGATATCAGGGCAGACTCAGAAAAAGATATCTTAAAAAATGTAAAGTATGAGAGATTTCGTTTTCTGGCAAGGATGCTGGACATTGATTATGATGACCTCCGCCAGAGGCAAAGGGAACGGAAGAAGAAGCAGATTATAGCAGCAGCTTCCGTTATTTTTGCCAGTGTCAGTATTTTTGTGGGCACTGTTATGATGAAAAACTTTGAATTGGCAAATGCATATGCAGCTTTGGATGATTCCATGCAGCAGACATTGCGTGGACAGTCATATTATCTGGCAGAATATGCAGGGGAGGCGTATAATGATGGTGACAGGACGACAGCAGCTTTGCTTGCCTTGGAAGCTCTTCCTAAGAACCTGAAAGAGCCGGAACGGCCATTTGTAGAAAGTGTAATGCAGTCCCTGACACAAGCTTTGGGGGTATATGATTACAGCAGTGGTTTCCGTACAGACAAGGTATATTCCCTGGAGGAAGAAGCATATGACGCGAAGGCACAGATTAGCGCAGACCGGCAGGTTATAGTAATAGAAAATTATGTGTATACGGCAGGTAATATGTTACAGAGAAAAGTGTATGTGTATAGCCTGCAGGATAAGAGTATGATTTGTCAGTATAATTTATCTGATATGAACCGTTCTTATTATACATCTTCTACAAAAAGCAGTTATTTGATGAAGGACAGCAAAACGCTTTTGTATTTGGGGAATGATGGGCTGACAGCGATTGATATCTATACAGGGAAGAAAAAGTTTAAGGGAGAAGCTGGGGATGAACTTGTTGTCAGTAAAAAAGAAGATATTATTGTAACAACAGATTATAAGGAAGGTTTGCTGCATTTTTATGATGCAGGGGGCGAGGAAACATTAAATTGTGATTTAGGGACAGAAAATAAATATACACTTTGCGACATTAATTCTGACAGTTCCAGCGTGGTACTTTCTGTAATTGCAGAGGGCGCAGAAGGATTGATGCTTTTGGATGCTAAAACCGGGGAAAGCACATTTGTCAACCAGTCTGGTGAATGCAGGAATGTATTTTTTATTGATAAAACACAGCTTTGTTTTATCAGGGAAGACACAGAAGAAGATTTAAAACATATTGTTATCTGTGATGCAGAGTCCCTTGCAGAAAATTATCTGTGCGATGCAAACTGGGAAATACGTGACGTATGTGCCACACCCAATAACAGTTGTGTTTATTTTCATGGGAAAAAGATTTATGAAGTAGATATTACGACGGGTAAAATGAAATGGCAGCATGAGTTTTCAAGCAATGTTTTATCAATAGAAGCGGAAGGCAGCCTTTGCGGCGTTACCTGCAGTGATGGGCAAAGTTATTTTTATGATTTAGCTACGAAGGAATTGATTAATTCTATGGATGGGAACGGCGAGGGCTTTTACATGCTTGCGATAAATCAGGATTATGCATGTATGAGGGATTATTGGGGGCAGAATATACGTGTGTATAAAAGACAGGATAACATGAATTCTGATGTTATTTCAACAGATATCTCTGCTGTAGTAGAAGAAAATCCTGATAAATGGTATACTTGCAGTACAAATGGCGATAAGATTATGCTTGGATATCAGAAAGGGATGAAAAGCGGCGTCCAGGTTTTTGAGGGGGAAGATTTGTCGGTTCTTGGCGGGCAGACTTTGGAAAAACTGGAATATAGCAATTTTGATAATTTGAGCATTGATATGGAGAATCCGGCATATGTCAGTATCCATGATTATGGGTATGGTGAAAATGCCCACTATGATGTAAATACGTTCCGCCCTGTTTTGGAATTTAATGAGGATTCCTACTATTATTATAATGAAGATATGTCGTTGCTATATGTTTCAGATGATAATACAGTACAGGAGTATAATGCGGAAACAGGAGAGAGGAAAGAACGATTTTTCCTTCCGGATTCTTATGACAGAGGCCTGAAAATTGGGGATACAAAGGTTTTTGGGAATGACAGCGGCATATTAATCCAGTCAGGGGATAAGAAAAAGGTAATTGAAGATGCCAGGATTTATACATTCCATGCTGACAGGAAATTATTGTTTTATAGAAATAGTAACGGGGATAAATGGTATGTATATTCTTTGCCGGAAGACAGGGTTCTTTGTGAAGGGGAAGCTGGGAATTATTCATATACGACTTTTTTCGGTAATGGGCGTTATTTCTTAAATGATTATAGTGAAGTATATGATATGAGCACATGGGAGAAGGTACTGGATTTGTCAGGCATCAGTAATTCGGTGTACGGCGTACAGACCAGCATGAAAAGCCCATATTTTGTAGTTTGGTATCAGAATGGGGATGCTGTTTCTAACAGAAAGGTAAGTGGGTTAAATATGGCATACCTCTATAGTAAAGAAAATACAAATGAAATAGTAGGCGTTGTGCCGAATTATGTTGCGTCTACAATGGATGGAAACGTTATCGTGTTTGACGGAGACCATACATTATATAAAGTCCCGCTTTATTCTGTGGAAGAATTGGTGAAAAAAGCAAAGGCATATGTGGGTAAGTCAAAACTTACAGAGAAACAGGTTGAGGAATATCATTTATATTCTAAATAGTTGTGTTTTACTTATATTGTTTAGAACAGCCTACACGTTAATTTCATAAAATAGCCATTCGCTAACGTGCAAGCACGACGAGCCTGCCTATTTTATGAAATTAGCCGTGAATAGTAACTGATGTCTAGATATTTTCTATAAATTGCCAAAAATGCCATTGCATTTCTAGTATGGCGTGCTATAATAAGTTATATTAATTATAGTTGCTTAATCTTTTAAGGCTGCCCCCTCAGCAGTTTGTTATTGTATAGGAAGATTGCTAAGGTGGTTAAATATTAACGGTTTTACTTGGCTGGAATTTTCTCTGTAGTGTTGTTATTGATCGCTATGATACTTGCTACAGACCAGTTTTCCGTCTGGTAGATAGAGATTTATCCTATATAAAATTTATTGATAATGAAACACGCTCTAGTAATTTGTTGTAAATAGTATCAGAAATGGGAGGTTTCAATATGAGAAAAGGAAAAAAAGTGTATAAAAAGCTGGTATCTTGTATACTGGCGGCAGCAATGGCAGTAACAGGCAGTACAGCATATCCGGGAGGGCGCCAAACGGTTGTGTCTGCTGCTGTGAAAGAAGGCTCTTTTAAGGATCTTGCGGGTAATACATGGAATGTAATTAAGGATCAGGATGGAGTGATTGAGGATAGCCAGGGGGTTTTGTATCAATTGGACAAAACGGCAAATGAAGCTATCGTGATAGGATTTGATTATGAGGACAGGATAGCATCAGATTCTGATTCGGTACAGAAAGGGATTGTTATGGTTCCTGAAAAAGTTCCGGTCAATTACCATAATTATGAAGAGTACAAAAAGGATGGGACAATAACCGAAACCCCGTTTGTTAGTAGTGATGTAACTGGAATTGGGGACAGTGCTTTTTCGGGTGCATCTTCTATTACAAGGATAACTGTTTCTGGGAATGTCAAATATTTTGGAAACACAGCATTTGCATCTTGCGTGAACCTGGAAGAACTCCATATATTGGCAGCAGATGGGGTAAAGCTTCAGATTGGATCAGAAATTCTTAAAAATTCTGCAAAATGCATGGTATATGGAGAAAACTCTGAACTTAAGGACTATGTATCTAAGAATGGATATAGCTATAAAGGGCCAAGCAGCAGCCAGCCTTCCCCATCGCCAAGTGCAGAACCATCTATAGAGCCAAGTACAGAGCCATCAACGGCACCAAGTACAGAACCATCTATAGAGCCAAGTACAGAGCCATCAATGGTACCAAGTGCAAAACCATCTATAGAACCAAGTACAGAGCCGTCAACGGCACCAAGTACAATAAAACCAAGTGCAGTGCCGGTAGCAACTCCAACTGTAATGCCAGTAACGCCAAGCCCAACGCCGAAAGTACCAGTGTATCCTTCCATACCAAGCGTAGCGCCAATTACGCCAAGCCCAGTAGTGATGACGCCACCAGTAGCACAGACATCGGCACCTGGTGAATCGGCAGAACCGACTTTGGCGCCGACCGCTGCAGCAAATACGCCAGCACCACCAAGTCAGAAGCCAGAAGTAACAGAGAACCCCGATCCACCAGCAACACAGACGCCTGTTAATAGCACACCTGCACCAGTTCCTCCGACAATAGCGCCATCTCAGGGAGAAACTGTAGTAAAGGATAATGTTACTTATAAGGTTGATACAGACAAAAATAGTGTTTCTGTTGGTGATATGGGTGACACAAAAAGCGCTGTGGTTACAATTCCGGCGACAGTGAAAGTGAACGGAGAGAATGTGCCGGTTACAGAGATTGAAGAGAATGCCTTTAAAGGGAATACAACAGTTAAAAAGGTAAAACTGGGTGGTAATGTTACAACGATTGGAGAAGGAGCCTTCCAGGGTTGTACTAAATTGAGCACGGTAGAACTTCCTTCCAAGCTGAAAAAGATAGGTAAAAGCAGTTTTAAAGGCTCCGGCTTGAAAAACATAAAGATACCAAAATCTGTTAAGAGCATTGGGACGGCTGCATTTAAAAATTGCAAAAAGCTGAAAAAAGCTACAATAGGGGGTGCCCCAAAGACAAAAAAAGGTGGGTTGCAATTTGATGGGAAGCAAATTCGCTATGGCGCGTCAACTGTAACAATTAATATTGGTGATAAAGCATTTGAGAATTGTAAGAAATTAAATAAGGTAATTATTAATGCCTTGGTTAAGATTATTGGAAAATCTGCATTTAAGGATTGTAAAGACTTAAGGAGTGTCCTGATATATTCTAAAGTCTTGAAAAAAGTAAAGGGCGGGGCGCTTACAGGTGTAAATAATTGTAAGATTTCTGTGCCATCGAAAAAAGTCCAGCCATATAAGATTCTGTTTAAGAACAAAGGGCAGGGTAAGAAAGTGGTTGTTGCAAAATTATAATATAAGAATACTAAATTAAAAAATCCCTGGAAGAATATTCTTCCAGGGATTTTTGTGGGCAAAATGCCTTTCATTTCCGCGAAGGTGACGGATACTATTTAACGTAGATGATGTATGGCAAATGAATGATGGCTTAGAGCGTGTTTGAAAATTCCCTAAACTTACAATTTTGTCACTTTAAAGTCATCCCTATGTCATTTGGCTGGTATATCCTTTATCTTGTAAGCAAGTTTGCTTTTAGATATACTGATTTATGTTTAGTATGGAATAAATTGGGAAATGAGAGGAGGACGAAAATGGAGATATTACGGGTTGAAAACCTGAAAAAGGTATACGGTCAGGGAGAAAATGAAGTACATGCGCTAGATAGCGTTTCCTTTTCTGTGGAGAAAGGAGAATTTATTGCGATTGTTGGACCTTCCGGCTCTGGAAAATCTACTTTGCTGCATATATTAGGAGGTGTAGACATACCAACTTCGGGAAAGGTCTATATGGAAGGGCAGGATGTATTTGCACAAAATGAGGAGCAGCTTGCAATTTTCCGCAGAAGGCAGGTAGGGTTGATATATCAGTTTTACAACTTGCTTCCAGTATTAAATGTGAAAGAAAACCTAACGCTTCCGATTTTAATGGATGGAAGGAAGGTCAATCAGGCAAAATTACAGGAAATGCTTCATATACTCCGTCTGGAAGGACGGGAGAAGCATCTTCCAAACCAGTTATCAGGCGGACAGCAGCAAAGGGTTTCAATTGGGCGAGCCCTGATGAATACACCGGCGGTTGTGCTGGCAGACGAGCCGACGGGTAATCTTGACAGCCGCAATAGCCAGGAGATTATAGAGCTATTAAAAAAGTCCAACCAAAAGTTTGGGCAGACATTGATTATGATTACGCATGACGAAAATATTGCTTTACAGGCAAATAGGGTAATCGCCATTGAGGATGGAAGGATTACAAGGGATGAGGTGATGCGGTGATGAATATTATCAATCAGTTTACTTTGCGTACATTATTGAAAAACAAGACAAGGACATTGGTAACAATTATTGGAATTGCTTTGTCAGCAGCGATGTTTACAGGTGTTGTTTCCACTATTGTAAGTTTTCAAAATTATATGCTGCGGGAGGAGATTGCAAGAAATGGGGCATGGGAGGCTAAGATAGAAGGGTGCAGCGCTTCTTCGGCAGAACTTATTAAAAATGATGAAGCTGTAAAAGGATATACGCAGATGGCACATTTTGGATATGCAAAGCTTGAGGGGTGTGTTAATGAAGATAAGCCATATCTCTTTGTGATTGGGGTGGGAAAGAATATAACAGATTATTATCCAATTCATTTGGTTGAAGGCCGGATGCCGGAAAATAATACAGAAGTTATTATCCCGGCCCATTTAAAGATAAATGGCGAGGTGGATTATAAGGTTGGCGATGTGCTTCATCTGGATATTGGGAAACGGGTATTCAAGGATGGAAATTATAAGGGAGAATCTGTAGGAGGGCAGGATACTCCATTTCAAGCAGGAGGAGAGGGAAACGAGACGATTACAGATACTATTTCAAAGGTTTACACTGTGGTGGGTATTTGTGAGCGACCATCAATTGAACCTTATATCGCGCCAGGGTATACTGTAATGACACTGGATAATGGGGCAGATGCGCCAGAGTATGGTTTGGCGCTTTCTTTTAAGAAGCCGTCGGATTTATCAAAGGCAATGAAGAGGCTGACAGAAAAATGTTCAGAAGGGGTGACATATACAACACATGGCTCTTTGCTGCGTTATATGGGCAGTAGTACAAATGATAATTATAACCGTGTTATGTACAGCATGGCGGCAATATTAATGTTTGTAATTCTGCTTGGTTCAATCTCTTTAATTTACAATGCTTTTTCTATTTCTGTCAGTGAAAGGACAAAACAGTTTGGGCTTTTAAAATCAATTGGCGCTACAAAAAAGCAGATGCGGCATAGTGTTTTTTTTGAAGCTTCTGTTTTGGGAGCAATAGGGATACCCGTAGGGATTCTGGCTGGGCTTGGCGGAATGGGGATAACATTTTACTTTATTGCTGATATGATATCTTATCTATGGACAGGAGCTACAGAAAAAGGTGTTTATCTAAAACTTATTGTTACATGGCAGGCGGTTGTATTTGCAGCAGTCATTGCATTTGCTACTGTGCTTCTTTCAGCATTCATACCTGCAATAAGGGCGGTAAAACTTTCTCCAATCCAGGCAATCCGCCAGAGTAGTGATGTGCGTATCCGCCCGGAAAAAGTGAGGACATCAGGGCTGACATACCGTTTGTTTGGTTTTGAAGGGATGCTTTCATCAAAAAATTTTAAAAGAAGCCGGAAGAAATACCGGACTACGGTATTTTCGCTGTTTATTAGTATTGTTCTTTTTGTTACTGCCGCAAGTTTTACAAATTATTTAACAGGCGCTGCAGAGACTACAAATAATTACAGTGAATATGATATTAGTTTTTATCTTACAGATGACAATAAGGTGGGAAAGACAGATGAGGAAATTGCAAAAGATACAGAGGCGCTTCCTGCTGTGGATGAGGTTGGCTATTCCCAGGTGGCGGAAGGGATTATCCGGCTGCCAAGGGAATATTTAGAGGAAGAATATCTGGAAATATTTAAAGGTGAAGAGGAAAAGGGGAACACAGGGGATGATTCTATGGTATCGCTTAATGTTACGCTTCGTTTTGTCAGGGACGGCGCATACCGGAAGTATCTGAAAAAAGAAGGGTTAAATGAACAGAAGTATATAGGTTCCAAGGAAAAGACGGCGCTGATTTGGGACTATGCAAGGGCTTATGTGGATAACAAATCAATTAATCTGCATATCTTAAAAAAAGCGGAATGGAATGGTAAAGTGTATTTTATGAAAAATACAGAAGATCATTATTATGTGGGGACAAAAGGGGATAAGTATATCTTTGGGGACAGCAAAGGCAATGAAAAAGCTTTTTCAGTGGAGGAAGCATTCAGCAGCAAAATGGATATTACTTTTGGTGCGGTTCAGGATAAAACGATGCCGCTGGGGGCAAGTGCAGAGCTGTGGAATGGTCATGTGACGCTTGTGATGCCATATTCAGCAATGCCGGATGACCTTACTGAAAAATATTCGACCAATTTTCATGTCAGGGCAGAAAACCATAAGAAGGCATATGGGGAAATTATAAAATATCTTTCTGGGCCGGAGTTTGAAAATGAAGCCGGAGGAAATGTGTATGATGAAGCGGAGTCTAAGGAAGCAGAAAAAATGCTTATATTAGTGATTGATATATTTTCCTATGGATTTATCGTTTTAATTTCCCTTATATCGGTTGCGAATGTGTTTAATACGATTTCAACAAATATAAACCTGCGGAGGCAGGAGTTTGCGATGTTAAAATCTGTTGGCATGACAGGGAAAGGCTTTCGGAAAATGATGAATTATGAATGTGCATTGTATGGGTTAAAGGGCATATTGTATGGAGTGCCTGTATCTTGCCTGATTAGCTGGTTTATGTATTCGGCTATGGATCAGGGCATAAATACGAAATATGTCCTTCCTTGGCAGGGAATCCTGGTTTCTTCTATTTGTGTATTTCTGGTGGTATTTGCGACCATGCTCTATTCTATGAGTAAAGTGAAAAAAGATAATACGATTGAAGCGCTTAGGAATGAGAATTTATAAGATGATTGCTGTAATTACGATAAAAAGAGGGAATGCACAGGCATTTCCTCTTTTTAGGTTATATATCATTTTCAGTTGTGTTGATATAGTAGGAAAATCCAATTGTCCCAATGCCCGTACTGCATGCAATTGAAACAGATGTACGTTGCACAATTACACGTTTAAAGGGATAATGGCGTTTGATTTCCCGGCGTATTAAGTCCAATTGCTCTACAGTGCAGCCTGCATGGGAAATAAATATGATATCGCTGCTTATCCTTTTTTTATGTAGTAAATGCCAGTGGATAAAACGTTTCCAGGCATTTTCCGTCTTTCCGCACCGGATGCCGCAGATACCTATCCTGCTTTGGCTGATTTTCAAAGTAGGGTGCAGCCTGAACATTTCACATATTTTTGCCATTGTTTTGCTTGTATAGCCATGTTGTTGGAAAATAGTAGCGCTTGGCATCATAAAGTGGCTTTCTATTTTTTTCTTTATTTTTTCCACCATATGGCAGATTTCACTGCCAGCATAACCTTCTAAAGCAAGTTTGGCAGCGTACAACACGATAAGGCTCTGCCCGCCTGAAACCAGACCCGAATCAATGACTCGTACATGGTCAAAGCCGCGTGCCGCCATAAGGGCAGCCTCATAGCTATTTCCTACGTACTTTGCCATAGAAATATGGATTATTTGTTCAGCCTGTGTCAGCATGTCCGCAAAAAAGGCTTCATATTCTTCTACCGAAGCACTGGTTGCCACAGCAGCGCTGGTTGTTTCTGTTACATACTGGTTTAGGCTGTCTGTGGCGATTTCCCATGTATCAGCAAAACGTCCGTTTTCTGTATTTATATAGAGGTACATAATACCGATATCGTACTTTTCGATATAGTGGTCTGGCAAATCGCTGACACAATCAGTTGTAATATAAATTTTTTTCCGTTTGTGGTGGGAGATTTTCTGGATTTCCATTTTGGTTCCCGCTTCATTTGGGATTTTACGGTATTCCACTATATCTTCAGGGATAAACTTCAATATTTCTGTTTCTAAAGCCATTCCCTGGATTGGCTTTTCAAGGTATCCGTCAAAAGCTTCCTCTAAAAGGTCTTGCCCTGCTTCTGTGACAGAACTTGCCGACAAGACGATAATTGCAGTGTCACGGCATAGGCCGTTCTCCTGCTTGCGGAGTTGCCGGAGTGTTTCGACGCCATTCATTTCTGGCATCATATAATCAAGGAGGATTACATGGTAATACTTTCTTTTGGTCATTTCCAGGCATTCTGCACCGCTTTGGGCAGTGTCTATCTGTAGTTTGGTTTCCTTTAGGAGCTGGCATTCTACCATAGTGTTCATTGGGTTGTCATCTACAATAAGGATACGTGCTTCTGGGGCTTCAAAGCTTTTTTCGTAAAGTTCAGAGTCCAGTCTTTTGCGCGATAGGAAGGTAATATTCCCAACAGGCGTTTTATCTATAATTTGCTGTGAAAGCAAGACAGTAAAAACAGAGCCTTTTGTATAAATACTGTCAACTGTAATTTCACCTTCCATTAAATCTACAAGCTGCTTTGTGATAGAAAGCCCAAGCCCGCTCCCTTCTATTTTCATATTCCGTTTTACATCTGCCCTGCGGAAGGCATCATATAGATACTGTAGGTTTTCTTTTCGGATTCCAATCCCGGTATCTGTCACAGAAATTTTCAGGCAAACCTTTCCATCTGTTATGGACTCGGCGCGGGCAGAGAGTGTTACCGAACCGGTTTCAGTATATTTAGCTGCATTTGTCAGTAGATTTAAAAGTACTTGGCTAATCCTTTTCACATCCCCATAGAGGACAGATGGCAGGTTTTCATCAATATCTACTTGGAATCCCAGCTTTTTTTCAGCCAGGCGTACCTGTATCATATCAATCAGGTTTCCGAATAAATCTTCTGTATTGTATTCAATGGGGATTATTTCCATCTTTTTCATTTCAATCTGGGAAAGGTCTAAAATATCATTTACCAAGTTGAGTAACATTTTACTGGCATTTTGTATATTTTTGGCATAATCCCAAGTTGCATTTTCCTGGCTTTCCCGCAGAATCATTTCATTTAGCCCGATAATAGTATTGATTGGGGTACGGATTTCGTGGCTCATGCTGGCAAAAAAGTTGTTTTTTGCATCGCTCATCTTTTCAAGTTCTTCTTGCTGCTTTTTCGTAACATCTTGCTCAATATAAAACATCCTTGATTGCGCTTTTAAAATAATGCCGCCGGCAAAGCCTACTGCGAGCATAGCAAAAACAGAATCAAGAAAAGCGGCAGCTCGGGAATCCATAGGCGTAATTGCTTCAGGATGGTAATATCCGTAAAGATAGGTAAAGGCATCAACCACAAGTGACAGAATCAGGAAAAACATAAGTTTTTTACCAGAAAACATTAAAAAAATATAAAAAATCCCAAGGGAAAACCAGAGCACGGAACCGCCTTCCAGACCGCCACTTAAAAAAAACATGGCAGGGAAGACAGCGAGGATAATCAGGAAGCCTACAATGGATGAGGCAAAATTTATTTTCCGGTACTTAAAGGTAGCAAGAAATACAATTCCCATTACAATTAAAAGGACGAAAAGAGGGATTACAATAATATGGACGTCCATTAGGATAATACATTCGATAATGCCCATTCCTGCAAGGCAGATGCCAACCAATATAAGCATCCGGAAAATACGTTCCCGCATTTCATAATCCCTTCCGTATATTGTTTCAAACAATTTTTTAAGCATTTGCAGAGCCCCCCTCTGTTTTGTTTGTTAAACTGTGCCAAATATCGCTTAAAGCATCAAATGCTGGCATATAATCAGACATTTCAATTTTTTTCCTGATAGGTTTTAGCTTTTCTGCCAGTGCAGTTCCACAATACTGGTATTCCTGTAATTTAGCCAGGGCTGCAAGCATCTGTTCCCCATCCAGGGAATACACATAGTCTTCCATCTCTGCCAGGATCTGGCGGAAGGTAGCGTCATCAAGTTCAGGAAGGATATTGGGTTCATTTTTAATAGCAGCATTGTTTTGCTGTTCACCGGTGTGTTTTTCAGAAGTTGTTTTTTGGGTTGGTACATGGGAAAGGAAAGGGCATCGCCTAAGCTCGCCGGCTACCCTGTGATATTCTGCAATCATATCCTGATGATGGTTTAGAATATATGGGATATCTTCTTTTTTCCCGGCATCTTCTAAAGCCTTTGCCTTTTCGGAAAGGGTGTTGGCGCCTATACTCTTCATAATGCTTTTTAATGCATGGACTTTGATAGTATAATCTTTCCAGTCCTGATTTTGGAACAAAGTTTCTAGTTCTTGCCGTTTTTCTTCCGCTTGGCTGTAATACATCTCCAAAACATTTAGATATTGCTGCCGTCCGCCGCAGTATAACATGCCCTGCTGTACATTGAAATCCCCAATCACGAGTTCTCCTGTATCTGAGCTGTCATTTTTGCTCTCTGGATTGGGCAAGGCTGTAATATTTCTTTCTGTGCCTGCCATAGGATTATTAGCATTGTTGCTGTTGCTTGCCGTTTCTTTTTGCTGGAAAATTATTTTTTCACTTGGGAGATTTCTCTTTAGGACGCGTTCCAGTACTGATATTTCCACTGGTTTTGCGAGGAAATCATCAAATCCCTCTTCCAGAAACATTTCCCTGTTGCCTGGAGCCGCGTTTGCAGTCAGGGCAATAATTGGTGTTTTCTGGTAATAGACGCCTGCTTTCTTACGGATTCGGTGCATTGTCTCAACGCCGTCCATTTCTGGCATCATATGATCCATAAATACAAAGTCGTAGCACATATTTTCGATAACTTCCAGTGCTTCATGCCCGCTGGAGGCATAGGTTACTTTGATTTGGTAATCTTTTAAAAGCCCTTCAATGACACGCATATTCATTGTGTTATCATCAACAACAAGGATATGGGCATCTGGTGCAATAAATTTTCCGGGACGTACCAAATGCCTGCCATCCCAGTCTCCTCTGCTTCCGTTTAGGATCGTAATGACTGGCAGTATATAAAATGGTTTATAAAGACGTATAATATCAGGGCTTGCAATGTATTTTTCACTATTGCGCTCAATAACGGCAATAACCCTGGTATGTCTTGCCAGCCTGTCAAAATATGCAGTGTCTTCCCTGTATTCTTCCAGGCTGATAAAAATATGGCTGAACGGCGCCAGTTTTTCACGGCGTTTCAGTTCTGCAAGGTTACGGCAGACGTGGCATTTTACTTTAAGCTGTTGTACCATATGTATAATAAATTTTGAATATTCATCACGGACGGTCAGCATATCAAACTGTTCCATATCAAAGTAAGTGGCTATATTAAGGCTTTCCCGGTTGTTTAGCTGCCCAATCGGTTTTTCATTTAATACTTTTTGTGGGATGACAAAGCGGAAAATGCTGCCTTTGC
The DNA here is from genome assembly GCA_910586605.1 of uncultured Lachnospiraceae bacterium. Lineage (GTDB taxonomy): Bacteria > Bacillota > Clostridia > Lachnospirales > Lachnospiraceae > Butyribacter. The sequence continues at coordinate 39,699 of CAJUJR010000002.1, forward strand.
CTAAACGGCTCCGTACAGTGATTGTTCCGCCCATTTTCAGGATTAACGCCCTGGAAATGGCAAGGCCTAGGCCAATGCCGCCTTTCAGGCGGTTTCTTCTGGTGTCTAACTGGCAGAAACGTTCAAAAAGTTTTTCCAGGCTTTCTTCGCTCATGCCGATTCCGGTATCTTTTACCGATACACAAAGGTTGATGCCATAATCTTCTTTCCGAAAGCTGATATTAATGAGAATGCCGCCTTCGTTTGTAAATTTAATAGCATTGTCTACCAGGTTCATGATAACACGGCGTATTTTCTTTTCATCCCCTAAAAGTTCACATGGGATCTCTGTATTGCAGTCTACAATCAATTCAAGCGGTTTGTCGCCTTTCCGCGCCACTGCCATATTTATGATATCGTTTATCGTAGAAGAAATGTTGTAAGCTTCTTCCTCCAAATCCATCTTTCCTTGTTGGAGCTGGGAGAAATCCAGGATATCGCTGACAAGAGCCATCAGGTTATGCCCGGCGTCGCGGATATCAAACACTTCTTCACGGAGTTTGCCTAAACTATGTTCCCGCAAAGCCATTTCACTCATTCCACAAATGGTATTTACTGGTGTACGGATTTCATGGCTGACGTTTGCGAGGAAGTCATCTTTGCTCTGCTCTGCTTCAACAAGTGCATCAATGACCTGATACATTTCTGAATTATCCCGGTTTCGTTTTTTAATCCAGATATAAATAATAAACTCCAGGCAGAGGATATTGCCGGTTTGAGGAAGCAGGTTAAAGAGCGTTTCTTTGGACGCTATGGAAAAGTTATCAGTAACTATCCCATGATAGAATAGAATATAAAACAGTGAAATAAGGGTGAGGCATTGAAGTTTTGCAGAACCATAAAAAGAAATAAGGACAGTGAGTACCATAAAGGTAGGGATTATGGCATGCAAATCTTCTGTATGCGCTGCATATAGGATAATATTTAGTTGTATCAAAAGAGCTGTAATGGCTGTCCTTGTCCGGAATGTTTTATATCTGCTTAAAAATATTACCCAGGCGGCTAAGGAAGATATAAAAAGGCAGAGTGGAATCCAGGCGGCCTGTCCCTGGCGTATTACGCTAATACACAAATTAATGCTATACAGGCTGAAAAAAATAGCGACAAAACGTTCAATATTTTTCTGGTTTTGCTTACTTTGGTTGAAATATTCCAAAAAGAATCCCTCCTTGCTTCAAACACACTCTAGTGTAGCTGGCGGTAAATCATCCGTAAGATTTGGTAGATTTCAGGGTTGAATTTTTTCCCAGAATCGTCATCCATAATTTTTAAAGCGTTTTCTATTGTATAAGATCCACGGTAAACACGTTTTTCTGTAATGGCGCAGTATTCGCTGATTACAGAAACGATTTGTGCAGACAGGGGGATTTCATTGCCCTTTATTCCATAAGGATAACCGCTTCCATCCCAGTTCTCATGATGGTATTTCGCTACATCAATAGACATTTTAAGGAAATCATTATAATCCCCAGTGTCATGGATGTCTTGGAGGATTTTAGCGCCGATTGTGGTATGCGTATGTATTGCTGCAGTATCTTCTGGTGAAAGGGTTTCCTTTTTCTGGAGGATTTCTGTTGGGATTGCCACATTCCCTAAATCGCAGAGCGGCGCCGCCAGCTCAATTGTATCAATATAAGAATTGGAAATTAAATGGCCGAATTCCGCAGATAATTGCATTGCCTCAGCCAGTACCCTGCAGTTATAACAGAGACGTTCCATATGGTTTTCATCATAGCAGGCATTTTCCCTTGCTACGCGGATTAAGGCGTATAAGACATTTTTCTTTTCCATTTCCAGTTGGCGGAGCTGTTCGTTGACAGATGTCTGTAGGAGACGGTTTATCTCCAGGAGCTGGGTATTTGCCTCATGCAGCCTTAAATGGAGTTTTACCCGTGCTTTTACAACTTCTGGGATAAATGGTTTTGTAATATAATCTTCACCGCCAATATTAAAACCTTCTACAATATCGGCGGGGTCGTCAAAAGCAGAAATAAAGATAATTGGAATCATCTTTGTTTCTTCTTTTTCTTTCATTCTTTTGCAAAATTCATGCCCATCCATTTCTGGCATCGCGATGTCCAGGATGATTAGGTTTGGATGGAGCCTGCTGGTTATTTTCATTGCCTGTACGCCGTTTTCAGCCAAAATTGGCTGATGTCCCATTTCCTGGACGATATCCCGGAGGACAAACCGGTTTGTATCAACATCGTCTACAATCAGAACTTTTGCAGCATCTTTTATCTTAATATTTTCCTGAGCCATTTTTTATCTCCTGCTATATAATTTACTATCAAAAGATTACCATTATTTTAAGGTTATTTCAAGCTGTTTCAAGGTTTCTGCCCCTTTAATTTTATTTTAATTTTTTGTGAAAGCGGGAGTCCCTGGATTTAAGTATTTATGTAGTTGCAAGATTTTGGTTTTTTTCTGGAAATTGGTTGTAATAAGGTGCATTTTAGCTTTCTTTATGTTACTATTTAAGGTATTGCTATATTTAGTGTTTTTGGGTAAAGAAAGGAGCAAAGCAAATGAAGGCAAAGCAGTTAATTGGGATAATTATTACAGGGATTGTTGTGATTGCTGTCGGGATAACAGGCGTCGCATCAAATGTCATAGCTGGGAAAGTGCTGGAAAAAACAACAAAAGAGACAAGTTCTTTCCTGGAAGGCTTTGTAGGCAGTACGATAGAAAGCAAAGTGACGCTTCCGGCGGAGGAATTTATTGGGGTAATCAATGTTGTAGGGGAAATCGGGGAAGGTACTTCCAATACATGGGGCTCTTCCGGTCAATATAACCATAATTTGTATATGAATTATATTGAACAGATGGAAAACTCATCGCTTAATAAGGGCATCCTTTTGTATGTGGATAGCCCAGGCGGTGCAGTTTACCAGTCGGATGAGCTTTATCAGAAGCTGATGGAATACAAAGAAGTAACAAACCGCCCTGTCTGGGCATATTTTGCATCCCAAGCGTGTTCAGGGGGATATTATATTGCAATGGCGGCAGATAAAATCTATGCAAACAGAAACTGTTGGACAGGATCAATTGGAGTTATTATTTCGTTAATGAACTGTAAGGGCTTATATGACAAGCTGGGAATTAAGGAAATTGATATTACAAGTGGGAAGAATAAGGCAATGGGTTCTGCTGGGCTGGATTTGACAGAGGAGCAGTATAATATTTTGCAGTCGCTTGTGGATGAGGCATATAGCCAATTTATTGAGATTGTCTGCGATGGGCGTGACATGGATGAAAAAACAGTCCGTTCTCTTGCAGATGGCAGGCTTTATTCTGCGCTACAGGCGAAAGAGAAGAGGATGATTGATGAGATTGGTTCTCTGGAAGATGGGAAGCTTGCAATGATACAGGAGTCAGGATGTGATGGGGATATTCTATTTTTTGCGCCAGAAAGCAGTGTAAAAAGCTTGTTTAGTACTGTTTTTGGGGCAGTAAAAGATATTATGCCAAAATCGGAAGTGGAACTTGCAACGGATATTGTGGAAAATAAAGGAAATGGGGTGCTGAAATATTATGCAAAATAGCAGGGACCAACAGGTATATGCCGGTTTCTTTGTCCGCCTAGCCGCATATTTTATTGATTGCATTATTGTAGGGGCAGCTTTGATGGCCATCAGGATTCCTGTATGGTTTCTGTCGCTTGGCGGGGCATTCGGCTTTCTTTTGGATGATTTTATTTTTGAATATTCTGTTTATGATATAGTTCTATATTTGCTGAAAGTAACATATTTTGTTTTGCTGACTTATTTTACAGGCTCAACATTGGGAAAGAAGCTGCTGCAGATTCAGGTGGTCAGCGCAGAAGGGCGTAAGCCATCATTTTTTGAGATTGCATTCCGGGAAAGTGTTGGAAGGTTTTTATCTGCTTTGATTATTTATGTTGGATATATTATGGTTGGGGCAGATAAACAAAAGCGTGGGCTGCATGATATTTTAAGTGATACCTGTGTTGTATACCATCACCAGAAAACAGTAGCGATACCTACGCCTGTCACATATAATAATATACCATATGCGGTACAGGTGCCGCCGTATCAGGCAGGGGCAGCACAGCAAAACCCTTATATACAGCCTATGGACCGTGCAGGGATGCCGCCGGGTTCGCCGATGCCGCCGGATTATCCGAAGATGCCGCCGGTACAGGGAGAAGGGAACCGGAAAATGCCGCCACAAGATACTTTGGGAGAAAGGGAATCCTCAAAAACAGAAGATTAAATATTTTTTTAAACACCTTCTGGAAAATGGCCTGATAAATCAAAAAAGCAGGATTTTAAAGGCGTCGTTTTCTTTCAGTGAAAAATGAATAAAAGCGGATTATCTGTAAAGAATAGTAACAGATGATATCGTAGCACTCCGATAGAATCGGGGTGCTTTTTCTTTTATTATAAACGAATGGAGGATAACAAGTATGTTTGAAGAGAAGGAAACATTTTGGAAGAAAAAGGGTTTTTATGCGTCAGCATGTGTCCTGCTGGTAGGAATCATGGCAGTCAGTGCAATTGCTTACAGGAAATGGAATTTTGGAACCGGGGGCAATAATAAAATGATGGCCGATATTGCAACGGAGATGCCTGTAGCGACGCCTGCGGCAACGGTACTCCCAAAGCCTTCCGCAGAAGCTGCCCAGAAAGCGGCACAGGCAAATGCACCAGTAGCTAAGAATAATACATCTGAGGGAGAGAAGGGGAAAAAGAAAGCAAAAAAAGCAGCACAGGCAGTAAAAAAGGCAGATACGGCGCAGGCAAAGAATAAGGAACCAAAACCAGGCAAGAAAGCAGCAGCAGCTTCTGCCGCAGCACAGACAAAGCTTTCTTTTAATGAAGAGGCAGGGCTTCTTTGGCCGGTAGAAGGCGATATCCTTTTAAAATATAGCATGAATAACAGTGTGTATTTTAAAACGCTGGCACAGTATAAATGTAACCCGGGGGTAGTGATTTCAGCAAAAGAAGGCACAGAGGTCAAGGCAGCGGCTGATTGCCGGGTGACAGATGTAACTAAAGATGATGAACTTGGTTCTGTTGTAACTACTGATATTGGGAATCAGTATACTGCTTCTTATGGGCAGATTGATAATATTTCAGTCAACAAAGGAGATATATTGAAGGAAGGCGATGTGATAGGTACAATTGCAAAGCCGACGAAATACTATACAGAGGAAGGCAGTAACCTGTTTTTCCAGATTAAAAATGGAAAAGATACAGTGGATCCAATGCTTTTGCTTCGCTGATTCTTTCCTAATATTAAATACCCTGGTTTTCCTAGTGCTCCATCCCGTTAGATATTAAGGCCAGCCTTAACTTTAAAATCTAACTGGATGGAGCACTAGAGCGTGTTTGGAGATTGCTTTGGGCAGGGCTATGGAGAAATAATATAGGTATTTTTTTTCAGTTATTTTTCCATAGTTCTGAGCCAAGGCTTTTTTATATTATAGGAAATCAAGATGCGTCAGTTATTTTCCTGCAATTCCTTAGGAGACGGTGCAGCAAAAGAGAGAGAAATCCTTCAATAAGTACAAAGCTATAGCACAAAATGCTTGTCCCAGCTATTTCTATAAAGGATAATTTTCCTGCTTCCAGAAGGTTATAGATAAATTTTCCGCAGATTGTGCTATAGATAAAATCCAGCAGCAGGTACAGGACAACAGGGATTGGGATGAGAAGCACGGGTTGCCATGAAGTTAATTTCTTGACAAAAATTACATTGTACAATAAAAACAATAGTGGGTTTATAACGTGGAGAAAGAAAAATTCGCCTTCAAAATGTATTTGGTAGAGCCCTGATAAACCAATTAGGCAGATAATAAAAACAAGTAAAATCATGGCAAGCCCTGTATGGTACAGAATGTCAGGGAACGCTTTTTTCTGCCAGAAAAGCCGGATGCCTGTTAAAAGCAATAAGAAGCCAATGCCAAAGTTGGCAAGAAAGGTAAATTCTATAATATCCTGCGGTGTCGGAATGTACTCCATTAAAACACTCGTGAAAAAGATGGAGGACAGAAGAAGGCTGCTCCATGCCCTTATTTTATTTTGCATTATGTCCCTCCTGCATTTGGTTACAGGATAGTATGCCCCAAATTTAGCCAATGTAGACCGCTGCATCTCCTAAATTTGGAACAAATCTCCAATAAAGTGTGGAACATACCTTGTAAAAAGCAATTTTCAAATACGCTTTTAGAAGGATTGCTGTTATTGGCTGCGGAGTGGACAGTAATATTATATTATTGTTGCTATTCGCAGCTAGCCGTAAAATAATATATAAATAAAAATATCTTCTGGATATGTTCTAAATCCGGAAAAATATGGTATAATAAAGCGAGCTGCCGATGCTGTATGTACATGTTTTGGCAGTTAAATGAAAGAAGTGGAAATTCACAAAACAGTTTTGCGTTTGTACCATTCCCGTAAGGCTGTGTGCAGGAAAATGGTACAGAATTGAGGAGAGAATGCAATACAAAATTATTGGGGATACGATGCCAGCTGTTGAGATTTTATTTGACCAGGCAGGGGAGTCGATGTATACACAGTCTGGAGCGATGGCATGGATGACGGCTGGGATTGAGATGAATACCAGTACAAATGGAGGTATTTTAAAAGGTGTAGGACGTATGTTTGCTGGGGAATCTATGTTTATGGCAAATTATACAGCACAGGCGGCTGGGGCAAAAATTGCGTTTGCATCTACTGTAGCAGGGGAAATCCTTCCGATTAATGTTGGTGAGTCAGGCGGCATGATTTGCCAGAAAGGCGCTTTCCTTTGTGCTGAGCCGGGGGTTGCCCTAAAAATTACCTTGACAAAGAAGTTTTCCAGCGGCCTGTTTGGTGGTGAAGGTTTTATTTTGCAGGATATTTCAGGGCAGGGCATGGTATTTTTGGAAATCGACGGTGATAAGGTGATTAAAGACCTTGCGCCTGGTGAGGTTTTGAAAGTGGATACTGGCAATGTGGTTGGGTTTCAGAGAAGTGTCCAATATGAAATTGAAACAGTAAAAGGGATAAAAAATATTTTCCTTGGTGGTGAAGGGTTGTTCCTTACAAGGCTGACAGGTCCGGGAAGGGTTATTTTGCAGACGCAGAACTTTAATGACTTTGCAGGAAGGATTTCAAGGCTTATTCCAACAAGGTAAGTAATTTAAATTATTAGCCGCAGATTCCGTGCAGCAGAGTGTGAAACTATTTGGTTTTGCGTGAGGGCGCGGAGCGGCGGTGAATTCCTAATGGAAAGGGGCAGCATATATTGGACAGAGGGAAAAAAGAAGAGGGGCTGTTGGTAAACCGCCAGAGGGTGAAGGATGCATTTGCAGAATATACCAGCCAGTATGACAATTCGGATGGGAAAATCAAATTAAAAGTAGACCATACATACCGTGTTGCTGCATTATGTGGGCGGATTGCACAGAGCCTTGGGTTAACTATTGAAGATGTACAGCTTGCATGGGTTATAGGGATGCTCCATGATGTAGGGCGTTTTGAACAGTTAAGGCAATATGGCACTTTTTCTGACGAGGATTCAATTGACCATGCACAGTATGGCGTGCGGATTTTATTTGGGGAAAAGAAAATATTTGATTATCTGCCTATAACAGAGGATGAGGAAGCATATCGGATAATCCGTACTGCAATCTGGAACCATAATGCATATCGGATAGAAGAGGGGCTTTCAGGCAGAGAGGAGTTGTTTTGCAATATATTACGGGATGGGGATAAAATAGATATTTTAAAGGTAAACCATGATATACCAATAGAAATTATCTATGATACTAGTATAGAAAAAGTGAAAAATGAGACGGTTACTCCAGAGGTGATGGAGCAATTTTTTGAACGGCATGCAATCCTCCGTGCAACGAAACGTGCCTGTATTGACAGTATTGTTGGACATGCAGCGCTTGTTTTTGAACTGGTATTTGACGAAAGCCTAAAAATAGTGAAAGAACAGGGATATTTGGATAAATTACTGAATTTTGAATCAGAAAATCCGATAACAAAAAAACAGTTTGTACAGCTGCGCAGATGTATGGCTTCATACTTAGAATGTGTCTGACAGTTTTGTACATATTGTTTGGGGCTGTGAAAGAAGACAACAAAAAAGACATATTATAACCATTGTGGTTTTAATATGTCTTTTTTATGCGCGATCAGGGGTTCGAACCCTGGACACCCTGATTAAGAGTCAGGTGCTCTGCCAGCTGAGCTAATCGCGCTTATTGCTGTCTCACCAAAAGCAACAATGCTACTATATCAGAATTTGTAAAAGAATGCAAGCTTTTTTTGAAAACATTTTGGCAGAAAATTACGGTTGGTTACTATTCACAGCCAATATCAGCCAAATTTAAGGAAATAAAAAATATCTTCCCCTGTGAAGCACTTTCATCATGTGCGGCATGAGAAAGCAGGATTTCTAATTTTATGTAAAAAGTAAATGCTGTTACTCTGCAACATACTGGAGGAGTACTTGAAGTATGACATGATATTTTGTATAATGTAGTGGGAGGGGATATGGTTGGAAAAGAGCAGTTTAGATTTATAAAAAGAGGGGAGTACATATGGATGATAGGGAAATACAGTGGCATCCGCCATATATAGCAGCAATGAACCTTGAACTGGGGGAGGATAGGGACAAACTTATATTTATACCAGAGTATACTTTAAACACAGGCGCTTTGAAAATAGACCTTTTTATGGAAAATAAACAGAATGGTTCTGTCAGGAATGAAATAGGGAAAATTTTCCGCAGATATAATATAGTCGAGTTTAAAAGCCCAAATGACATGCTTGGGATTGATGCGTTTATTAAGACGCAGGGTTACGCCTGCCTGTTTAAAGCCTATGGGGAACAAGCAGATAGCAGGAAGATGGATGAAATTACGGTGTCACTGGTACGTCAGGCGAAACCGGATAAGCTATTTAGGTATTTTAAAGAGCATGGGATAAAGGTGGAGAGCCCAAGTAAAGGGATATATTATATAAGAGAAATGGTATTGTTCCCAACGCAGATTATTGTGACAAAAGAATTGGATGGCGAACGGCATAGATGGCTTTGCGCATTGTCTGGGCAATTGGCAGAGCAGGATTTGAGGGGGCTTCTTACAAGTATCAGTTACTTGAAAGGTAAAATGGAAAAGGAATATGCGGATTCTATATTGGAAGTGGCATTAAAGGCAAATAAAGAATTGGCTGAAAAGTTAAGGAGGGATCATAGTATGAGTAAAACGTTAATGGAAATTATGGAACCTGTATTGTCGGAAGTAAAACAAGAGTGCATGAGAGAAGGCTTAGAAGAAGGCCGAAGAGAAGGCAGGAAAGAGGGCAGGAAAGAAGGCAGGAAGGAAGGCAGGAAAGAAGGCAGGAAAGAAGGCAGGAAAGAAGGCATGGTGTATGCATATTATGAAATGAATCTTTCTACAAATGAGATTGCCCAAAAGCTTCAGTTGACAGAAAAAGAAGTTTTGGGCATTATCCAGAAGATGGATGCGCAGCCAGAGGAATAAAGTATTTTAAAAGCAGGGCAAGTCCTAATGGACAGGATTTGCCCTGTTTTTAGGTTTTGGCAGAAAAGTAATGGTAACTTCTATTTAGAATGGAGTAAGGAAGTAACAACGCGGAATTGTGGGATAATTTGCACAACGATTGCTGCTTTGAGCAGGTCAAGCGGCAGGAATGGCAGGATTCCCATAATTACTGCTTGCCTGGCAGAGATTCCGGTAATAAACATTAGCCAGGCAGCCCCAATAATATCAATAAGCAGGGCGGCAAGAACTGAGAGGATAGTGTATGGGATGCGGTGAAATTCTTTCTTACGTAATAGAGGGACAAAAACGGCAGCAGCCAGGAACCCGAAACTGTAACCTCCCCATCCACCAATCAGATAGGAGATGCCAGCATTGGCTCCGATAAAGACAGGGATACCTGCAGCGCCCAGTAACAGCCATGTAAATACAATAAAGAAAGATTGCCGTAATGGGAAAAGAAAAGCAATCAGCAGTACAATAAAATTCAGAAATGTGATATGGGACCCAGTTGGCAGAGGGATGCTTATGTATGCGGAAACGCATAATACAGCAGTAAACAATGCCATGGTAACTAAAGAACGGGTGCGTAATTGTGTTTGGTTGTTCATTATATCTTACCTCATTAATTTTTTTAGAAATCCTTTCACATCATACATAGAAAGTGCCATGATGTCAACTGTTTATTGAAAAAGGTTGACAAATAATTTGAAGGACGTTACCATATAAACATAAGGAACCGTCTTAGTAATATAATTAGGTTCTAGAGCGTGTTTGAAAATTGCTTTTTGGGAGGTTGAATTCATTGAGTACAGTACAGGTTTTAAAAGAAAAAGTATTAAGCGGGGGGCAAATTGGGAAAGAGGAGGCGTTAAGCCTTGCAGATGCAGGGCTTGAGGAACTTTGTAATGCCGCAGATGGGCTTAGGGAAGCATTTTGCCAGAATGGTTTTGATATTTGCACTATTATTAATGGAAAGAGCGGGAAATGTTCTGAAAATTGCAAGTATTGTGCACAGTCAGCATGTTTTGGGGGGATTTCTAAGACATATCCACTTTTGCCAACAGAAACGTTTGTGGAGGGGGCAAAGCGCAATGCCAAGCAGGGGGTATTGCGTTACTCAATCGTAACGTCAGGAAAAAGGCTTAGCCATAGTGAGGTTGAGAGTGTATGTCAAAGCATACAGGCGATAAAAAAGGAAACAGAAATTGAGGTTTGTGTTTCTTTAGGCCTTTTGGGAGAAGAGGACTTTGTAAAGCTGAAAAAAGCTGGGGCTTCACGTGTCCACAATAACCTGGAGGCGTCTAAGGGCTATTTCCCAAAGGTTTGTACAACACATACTTATGAAGATAAGATAGAAGCGATTAAGGCCGCAAAAAGGGCTGGGTTATCCGTTTGTAGCGGCGGGATTATGGGGATTGGGGAAACAATGGAGGACAGGGTTGATATGGCGTTTGCACTCCGTGAGCTGGAAATCCGTTCTGTTCCTGTGAATATGTTAAATCCGATTCCAGGGACTCCATTAGGGCATCAGAAAATTCTTTCTGAGGATGAAATGCGCCGTATTCTTGCAATTTACCGTTTTATTTTGCCAGACGCCTCTATCCGTATGGCAGGAGGACGCGGGCTTCTGCCAGATAAGGGGGAACGCTGCTTCCGTTCTGGTGCAAATGCAGCAATATCAGGAGATATGCTTACTACATCAGGAATTACGGTGGAAAAAGATATGGAAATGTTGGGGCGGCTTGGTTATATTCCAAAGTTGTGGGAAGCAAACGTGGTTTAACAGGGAGGGAATATGGAGAAGGTATACATACTTGGTGGCGGGAGAAGCTATATTGGCATTGAAAATAGTATGTACCGCCATATGCCTGCTGAAATTCTAGGGGCAGAAACACTTAAAAAGATAATAGGCCTATATTGTATAGAAGATCTGGATGGGATTATTGCAGGGAATGGAGTAGGGGCTGGCGGGAATATTACGCGCCTGATGATGCTGGAGGCTGGCATGCCCGAAAGTATTCCAGCAGTAACTGTGGATCTACAGTGTGGCTCAGGACTGGAGAGCATTGGGATTGCCGCTTCAAAAATAGCCTGTGGGATGGGGAGCATCTATATTGCTGGAGGATTTGAGAGCAGTTCAACTGCCCCAAGGAGAGGATATCATGTAAACCATCCTGATTATTGGCAATTTGGAGGGGAAAATGGATGGTACCATGCAGCAAAGTTTTCTCCTGGAAGACATAAGGAAACAGCTATGTTAGAAGGGGCTGAAAATACGGCCAAGAAAGAAAAGATAACACGGCAGGAAATGAATCCCTGGGTCATCCGAAGCCACCAGCTTGCAAAAGAAACAAGGGAAAGAGGGATTTTACGGGATATAGTATTTGCTGTGGCGAAAGGATGTGACAAGGATGAGGGAATCCGTGAGCGGATGAGTGAAAGGTTTTTAGACCGCCTGCCTTGCGTTTTACCAGAAGGAAGGGCAATTACAGCGGGCAATGCATGCCTAACAAATGATGGGGCGGCATTTTTAGTTCTATGTTCTGGAAAATATGCAAGGGAACATGGCCTGAAACCGAAAGCAGAGTTTATTGGAATGGCAGAGACAGGAGGAAACCCATCAGAGAGCCCCCGAACTGCCATAATGGCAATAGAAAAGCTTCTTTGCAGGTATCATCTGGCAGCGGAGGATATAGATATTTTTGAATGTAATGAGGCATTTGCAGTAATTGATGTCCTATTTGCAAGGGCATTCCCTAATTTGGCAGAGCGGTACAATATTTTTGGCGGGGCATTGGCGTATGGCCATCCATATGGGGCTTCTGGCGGCATTATTACGCTCCATGCGGTAAAAGCGTTGGAAAAGGCGGGCGGCCGCTTTGCGGTATGCAGTATTGCCGCGGCAGGCGGCGTCGGCACAGCAATTTTAATACAGAGCTGTTAACATCCCCAACGGATGGTTGTGGAAAGTAGCAGTAAGGGAGGGGCAGATGGATTATTATAAATTATTGGCAAGCCAGAAACCAGAAAAAGAAGCGCTGGTTGTGGATGGTATTTCTTATACTTATGGCAGGCTGGTGGAAATGGCAGATATGCTTTCTGGCAGGTGGGGTGCAGAAAAAGGAAAATTGAGGCAGGAAAGGACGGCGTGCCCTGTTGTCCATATCATTAAAGAAAAAGATATTGTTACACAGCTTGTATCGTTTCTTGCATGTTCTGTAATTGGCGAAATTCCGCTGATTGTGCCGTATGATACAAGGCAGTATAAAAACGGGCAGCTTCTGGAAGAGATAGAAATCCCCCCGGGTGCATGTATGGCAGTGTCCACTTCTGGGACAACAGGGAAGCCTAAAATTTATTTCCGTACATATGAAAGCTGGGCAGGATACTTTCCAATCCAAAATGATATTTTTATGGTAAATGGAGACAGCCGCCTTTTTATGCAGGGAAGCCTTGCTTTTACCGGAAACCTGAACCTTTATATGGCGCAGTTCTATGCAGGGGCTGCAGTAATTGCAGAAAATGCGTTTTCTCCTAAAAAGTGGGCGGATGCCATAGAGAAACAGAAAGCAGGCAGTATTTACCTAATTCCTTCTAAGCTGATGCTTCTCCCTAAAGTTGTAAAAGAAAAGATGCCGGGCGTTAGCATGGTTATTTCTGGTTCACAAAGTTTTGGGAAAAAGGAAGCGGACGAATTAAAGAAGTGTTTTCCAAATACAAAAATCCTGTTATATTATGCGGCAAGTGAACTAAATTATGTTACCTATGTGATGGATGATGATATGACGGAAGAGCGCAGCCTGATTGGGAGGCCGTTTCCGCAAGTAGAAGCCTTTTTGCAGGACGGGGAGATTTATGTCAATACAAAATATCATGTGGAAGGGATTTGCTGCCCATATTCTTTGTCGGATAATGCATACCAAGATGAAGAGGGAAATTTTTATTTTGCCGGGCGGAAGGATGATATTTTATTAATCCGGGGGCGGAAAATTTCAGCAATTAAGATAGAAAATATACTGGAACAGCTTCCAGAAATCAGGGAAGCTGCTGTTACAGGGGAGAATAAAGAGACAGGGGAACCTTATCTAGTGGCTTATATTGCATTACAAGAGGGAGAAAAGTACCAAGAACAAAAGGTGTGCCAGAAACTCCGCCAGTCCCTTGCACATTATGAAATGCCCCGGCGGTTTTATACCGTAAAAAAATTACCCCGTAATGAAAGCGGTAAGGTGGACAAACAAAGGCTGAATATGGTACAATGAACGTTATGTAGAATATTATAACTGGAGGGAAAAGTATGGTAGTTCAGCCAAAAGTGAAAGGTTTTATGTGTACAACAGCACATCCGGAGGGATGCAAGGCTGCTGTAAAGGGGCAGATTGAGTATGTAAAGGCACAGCCAAAGACAAAGGGGCCGAAAAAGGTTCTGGTAATCGGGGCTTCTATGGGATATGGCTTGGCAAGCAGAATTGCCTTTACTTATTCCTGTGATGCAGATACAATTGGGATTATTTTTGACAAGCCTGGAAAGGAAAAGCGCACAGCAAGCGCAGGCTGGTATAATACAGCGGCATTTGAAGAGTTTGCAATGGCAGACGGATATTTTGCGAAATCAATTAATGGGGATGCATATTCCCAGGAGATAAAGGATAAGGCAATTGCCATGATTCGGGAAGAATGGGGCAAGGCAGATATGGTGGTTTACAGTATTGCAGCTCCAAGGCGTACTGCTCCAGATGGGAAGACATACCGTTCTGTGTTAAAGACAATTGGAAAGGAATACAGCAATCAGGCGATTGATTTGATGACAAATGAAATATCGGAAGTGACAATACCAACTGCAAATCAAGAAGAAATCGACGCTACAGTGAAGGTGATGGGCGGAGAAGATTGGAAGCTTTGGATAAAAGCATTAAAAGAAGCTGGTGTTTTGGCGGATAATGCTGTGACAGTTGCCTATTCCTATATTGGGCCAAAACTGACGCACCCAATTTATTATGATGGGACAATTGGGCAGGCGAAAAAGGACTTGTATAAGGCAGCAGATGAACTTCAGGAAGAGGCTGGGGGCTTAAAAGCATATGTTTCTGTAAATAAGGCAGTTGTAACGCAGTCCAGCGCCGCAATCCCAATCGTGCCATTGTATATGTCCCTTCTGTTTAAAGTTATGAAAGAAAAAGGGCTTCATGAAGGCTGTATAGAGCAGATGTACCGTTTGGTCCATGACAGGCTTTGCCTAGAAGATGTGGTAACAGACGAAAACCGCCTGATACGCCTGGACGATTATGAAATGAAGCCGGAAGTGCAGGATGCTGTGGCGGGGCTTTGGGAACAGGTATCAAAAGATAATATTACACAGCTTGGTGATATTGAGGAGTATTGGCAGGAGTTTTATGAGATTTTTGGGTTCCGTGTTGATGGCGTCAATTATGAAGCGGATGTAAATATCCAGGGTGGGATTCCAAGCCTGAGTTAAGTATTTTGGAAGTATTGGGAAGAAGCGGCAGATGGAATTATTTCCGGCTTTTGCCGGAATAAAAGCAGTTTTACATCATAAGGATATAGAAGTGGCAGAAATGAGGTGATGTGGGAATGGTAATACATAATGTGCTTGATTTAATTGGCAACACGCCGATTGTCAGCCTGAAAGAAACAATGGGGCTGAATATTTATGCAAAAGCAGAGTTTTTAAATCCTGGCGGCAGCATTAAAGACCGTGTGGCAAAGAATATGATTCTTTGTGCTGAGAGGGAAGGGAAGCTGAAACCAGGAATGGTGATAATAGAACCAACTTCTGGAAATACAGGCATTGGCCTGTCGCTTGTAGGCGTACGCAGAGGATACCGTGTGATTATTGTTATGCCAGAAAATATGAGTGAGGAGCGTAAAAAAATTATCCGCTGCCTTGGGGCAGAACTTGTTTTAACGCCACAGGAGTTGAGTATTGATGGTTCTGTGAAAAAGGCAGAAGAGCTTTTTTCAGAAATAGGGGAGGGGAAAGCATTTATTCCACAGCAGTTTACAAATCCTAATAATCCGGATGTCCATTATCAGACGACGGGGCCTGAAATTTATAAACAGCTTGGTGGGAAGGTGGATATTTTTGTCTCAGGCCTTGGGAGCGGCGGGACATTGCAAGGAATTGGGAAATATCTTAAAGAAAAAAATCCTGGTTTGAAGGTGGTGGCTGTTGAGCCGAAAAATGTATCTGCATTGCTTGGGCATGAACCAGGGCTTCACAGCATACAGGGGATTGGCGACGGTTTTGTCCCGGAAGTATTGGATACTTCTATGATTGATGATATTGTAGAAGTGACGGATGAGAATGCAATCCATACGACGCGGGAACTTGCCAGAGTACAGGGGCTGCTTTGCGGCACATCTTCTGGTGCAAATGTCTGGGCATCAAAGCAGATGGCAGAAAAGTATGGGGAAGAAAAAGTGATTGCTACAATTATGGCAGACCGGATGGAGCGTTATTTTAGTACAGGGCTTTTGGATGCAGAATAACAGTTGACATAAACGCTTTTAAATGGTAATATATTAGGGCTGTGTTTATAGCATTGCGTGCGGAATTGATGGAATTGGCAGACATGCAAGATTTAGGTTCTTGTGCCGCGAGGCGTGAGGGTTCAAATCCCTCATTCCGCATTGACTTCTTAGGAGGATTTCATATAATAAAAAGCGTATGTGAGCTTGTTGTTTCAGATGGATCAAACTGCCTTCTATTCCGATGGATGTAGAAGGCTTTTATAGTATATAAAATGTTTCTTACTAAGAAATAATAACTTTTCTTACAAATTAAAATACTGGGGGTAAATGATATGCAGGAAAAACTGGATCAATGGATTAACTGGGTAGAATATGATGAACTCTTAGCTGGTCATCATAATGCGCCCCATAATTTACTTGGGATGCATGTTTTCGGAAAAGGGCAGGTATTTACGGTATACCGTCCAGAGGCGCAGAAGGTATTTGTAACAGATGCGAAGGGGAATAACCGGATTGAGTTAGAAGAAGTAGAGCAAGGGAGCGGATTTTTCGGGCTGTATGTAAGTGGCAATAAATATTCTGCAGATTATCAGCTGCACATCCAATACAGTGAAAATGATATTGTAGTAACAGCCGACCCATATGTTTTCAAGCCTCAGATTAGCAGTGATGATTTATATCTTTTTGCAGAAGGGAATCATTATCAGATTTATGATAAATTAGGCGCCCATCCGATGACGGTTAATGGGGTGAAGGGGACATATTTTGCAGTCTGGGCGCCACATGCAAGGGCAGTCAGCGTTGTAGGGAGCTTCAATTTGTGGGATGGGCGGCTTCATCCGATGCGTACATTAGAGGTTTCTGGCGTGTATGAATTGTTTATACCTGGCGTGGAGCCTGGGGCAATCTATAAATATCAGATTCTGACGCGTACTGGCGATATCCTGATGAAAGCTGACCCATATGCAAACTGTGCAGAACTTCGTCCTGATAATGCGTCCGTAGTTGCAGATTTACGTGATTTTGAATGGACAGATACTAAATGGATGGCAGACAGGGAAAAAGAGTCAAGGGTTGCTATCAGAAAGAAGCCAATGGCAATTTATGAAATCCATCTTGGATCCTGGAAAAAGAAAGATGATGGTACAGAGGACGGTTTTTATACATACCGTGAACTTGCACCAATGATTGCAGAGTATGTCCTTGAGATGGGATATACGCATATAGAGCTGATGGGGATTGCTGAACATCCTTTTGATGGCTCCTGGGGATACCAGGTGACGGGATATTATGCACCGACAAGACGTTACGGCGACCCGCGGGATTTTATGTATTTTGTCGATTACATGCATAATAAAGGAATCCATGTTATCCTTGACTGGGTTCCAGCACATTTCCCGAAAGATGCACATGGCCTTGGCCGGTTTGATGGGCAGCCGCTTTATGAGCATCCTGACAGCCGCAGGGGTGAGCATCCGCACTGGGGGACTTATATTTTTAATTACAGTAAGCGTGAGGTAGAAAATTTCCTGTTGGCGAATGGCCTGTTTTGGCTGAAGAAGTTCCATATTGACGGCCTCCGGGTAGATGCAGTGGCTTCCATGC
This sequence comes from uncultured Lachnospiraceae bacterium, assembly GCA_910586605.1. Lineage (GTDB taxonomy): Bacteria > Bacillota > Clostridia > Lachnospirales > Lachnospiraceae > Butyribacter. Next base: position 57,361 of record CAJUJR010000002.1, read on the forward strand.
TTTATCTGGATTATGGCAAAGACGATGGGGAATGGCTTCCAAATAAAGATGGTGGAAAAGAAAATTATGATGCGATTGAATTGTTCCACCATATGAATGCAGAGTTTGAGCGCCTTGCGCCAGGGACAATGATTATTGCGGAAGAATCAACTGCATGGGCTGGCGTTACTGCGCCAGTATCATTAAAGGGGCTTGGTTTCCTCTTTAAATGGAATATGGGCTGGATGAATGACTTTTTAGAGTATATGAAGATGGATCCATATTTTAGGTCAGGCAACCATAATATGCTAACCTTTAGTATGCAGTATGCATATAGCGAGAATTTTATCCAGGTATTATCGCATGATGAAGTGGTTCATGGCAAGTGCTCCATGATTAACAAGATGCCTGGCGAGATTGAGGATAAATTTGCAAATCTCCGTACAGCATATGGTTTTATGTATGGGCATCCGGGAAAGAAGCTTTTGTTCATGGGGCAGGAGTTTGCGCAGTACCGTGAGTGGAGTGAGGCGAGAAGCCTTGACTGGGAACTTTTAAACGAAGATTATAACAAGCAGATGCAGGCATTTGTAAGGGAACTGAACCATCTGTACAAAAAATATGACGCATTTTATGCAAATGATTATGATACGATGGGATTTGAATGGATGAGCTGTGACAATGCGGAGATGAGCACAGTAAGTTTTGTACGGCGTGGCTCTGGGACAAAAGACCAGTTCCTGTTTATCTGTAACTTTACACCAGTTCCAAATAAAGAGTACCGTACTGGCGTGCCTTGCGCAGGTGTGTATACAGAAATGCTTTCATCAGATGATGAACGTTTTGGCGGTACTGGCATTAAAAATAAAAAGAACATTAAAGCAGAAAAGATAGAGTGCGAAGGAAAAGAATATTCTATCGAAATGCATTTGCCTCCGCTGTCTGTTACGATATACCGTTTTGATTATAAGGCTTAGAACGTGGAATAATATTGAGTTGTGTTTTGTAGATGCATCACAGTAAATGCTGTGGTGCATTTTTTATGTCATAGGAAATTGCTGTAATTGTGGTGGTATGCTGGAAAAAAGGAGTTTTAAATGAAAAAGAGGTTGTTTTTTCTTTGTATCCTGGGGTATCTGATGCCGGTATTGCTTGTTGTAATAGCGAAAGTGTCAGGATGTGAAATGAAATATGTACTGTACTTGTTTGTTATAGGGATTTACCTGCTGTTTTTAGAATGCCTGTGTTTGCTTGTCTGTATCAGGAGAAATAAAGTCAGAAGTAGTATTCTGCGGGTGTTATGTTATATTGGGATGCTGCCGTTTGGCCTGTATTTTATCATGTTTGTAATTGCTGCTATATTTTTGTAATAATGGAGGAAAAGGAATGGAAGAAAAAAATACTTATCAGAAGATATATGATGTAGTGCGGCAGATTCCGAGGGGGTCTGTAGCAACCTATGGGCAGGTGGCGTTTTTAGCCGGCAATGCAAGATGGGCGCGCGTAGTTGGATATGCGCTCCACGTAAATCCTGACCCGGAAGGGATTCCGTGCTACCGTGTTGTAACAAAAGAGGGGAAAGTATCTCAGGCATTTGCGTTTGGGGGTTCCAACCGTCAGGTGGAGCTTTTGGAAGCAGATGGGATAGAATTTGTAGATGGGCATGTGGATATGGAGAAGTTTCAGTGGTCTGTAGGGCTGGAGCATAGATAAAAAATATTGCTTGACAAAACTGTGCTAACTGTATATACTGTTAATATACAGTTAGCTAATTGAAATGTTACAAGACAGAGTCAAATACCTTGCTGCACAGCAACAGGGGTTAGCAAGTTCGCCCCAAAGGGGCGGGGTATTTGCCACAAAAAGTGCGGCACGGGGGACTTATATGAATATCTTCATTGATAATAAAAGTGGAATTCCAATTTACGACCAGATTTACACCCAGATAAAGAACCATATTATCAGTGGTGAATTGAAAGAAGACGAAGCGCTTCCCTCTATCCGTCGTTTGGCAAAGGATTTGAGGATTAGCGTGGTAACGACAAAACGTGCCTATGATGAACTGGAGAGGGAGGGGTTTGTCTATACTGTCCCAGCGAAAGGGTGTTTTGTCGCTGCAAAAAATGCAGAGCTTTTGAAAGAAGAAAATTTAAAGAAAATGGAAGGGCATATGCAGGCAATTGCAGAGCTTGCCATTCCCTGTGGCCTTAGCAGGCAGGACATTCTTGATATGTTCTGTATTATATGGGAGGAATAAGTGATGAATGCGATTGATATTAAGGGGCTGACAAAGACGTATGCAGATTTTACATTATCCAATCTAAACCTGACGCTGCCAAGCGGCTGTATTATGGGGCTGGTAGGTGAAAATGGGGCGGGGAAAAGCACTACGGTTAAGCTGATATTGGATATCATTAAAAAAGACAGTGGATCAATTAAAATTCTTGGGAAAGATAATCAAGAGGATATAAAATGCATTAAGGAAGAGATTGGGGTTGTACTGGATGAAGTTGGTTTCCCGGACTGCCTGACAGCGGCCCAGATTGGGAAAATTATGGAAAATACTTACCAAAACTGGGATAATGCGGTTTATGGTGATTTGCTAAAAAAGTTATCCATGCCTACAAAGAAAATGTTTCAGGAATATTCTAGAGGGATGAAGATGAAACTTGGGATTGCAGTTGCATTGTCCCATCATCCAAAGCTACTGATTTTAGATGAGGCCACGAATGGGCTGGATCCGGTTGCGCGGGATGAAGTAGTTGATATGATTTGTGAATTTACAAGGGATGAAAGCCATGCGGTACTGGTTTCTTCCCATATTGTTACTGATTTGGAGAAAATATGCGACTATATTGCTTTTTTGCACAAAGGGGAACTTCTTTTGTGTGAAGAAAAAGATGTGCTTCTGACAGAATATGGCATTGTGCATTGTTCTTCTGAAAGCATCCAGGAGATTGCGCCATCTGCCATTATTAGGAAAAAAGAGACAGCGTTTGGCGTGGAAGCTGTTGTAAAGCGAAAAGATATTCCGTCTGGGCTGGATTATAGCCCGGTTAGTATTGAAGAATTATTTGTATCTATGGTGAAGGGGGCAAAATAATATGAAAGGGTTGTTATTAAAAGATTTATACATGATGCGGAAATATTGCTGGATGATGTTAGCAGTTATTGTATTGTTTACAGCAGTGTCTTTTGTAGATAAGGCAAATATGTTTTTTCAGTTTTATCCTATTGTGATAATAAGTGTTTTACCAGTAACAATACTTGGGTATGATGAAAAATGCCATTGGGATGTCTATGGCCAGGTTTTTCCATATTCTAGGAAGCAGCTTGTTACTGTTAAATATCTGTTAGGCTTGATTTTGGTTTGTGCTATGTGGCTATTGCTGGCTGCTATCCAGTTTTTTGGCAGTGTAGTGAATCATTCAGGCGGGCAGGGGGATTTGTGGTCGTTTTTATTGATTGTGCTGTCAACTGGGTTTCTTGCATCTGGGTTTCTAATGCCAATTATCTTCAAATTTGGCACAGAAAAAGGGCGTCTTGCTTTTATGATTGTTATTGTCTTAATTTGTGCTGGAAGCGCAGGCATGACGTCTTTACCTTCTAATATTCTTTTCCGCTTTCCGTTATCAACAGGGGCAGTTGCCCTGATAGCCTTCGCTGCAAGCAGCATTATCTTATTTTTGTCCTGGATAGTTTCTGTTAAAATATATGAGAGGAAGGAATTTTAGGGAAATACAGGTTTTTACTGGCTAAGAAGCAAACAGTAACAAGTTTTTCTGCTCCGATTGGCTGTGAATAGTAACACATTTTTCTCTGTCAAAAGATGAAAGTGAGATTATTTTCTTTACATTTTTCTTCAAAAAATGTATAATTATTACAGATTATGTTTTGACGAGGGGAGTGACTTTATCTATGAAAAGAAAAAAGTATCTGAAGCTGCTGTCGTTGGTTATTATTGTTGCTCTGTTAGTGAATATTTCAACCGCTTCACAGGCAAAGCCGAAACCAAAGCTGAATAAGACGAAGCTGACGCTTACGATTGGCCGGTCGTCAAGCCTGACGCTGAAAAATACCAGTGCAAAAGTAAAATGGTCCAGCAGTAATAAATCAGTGGCATCTGTAAATTCGTTGGGAGACGTAACTGCGAAAAAGGCAGGCACAGCCAATATCAAGGCAAAAGCAGGGAAAAAGACATATACCTGTAAAGTTACTGTGCCAAAGCAGTATATCAGTAAGACAGCGATGACGTTAGATGCAGGCAGTTCAAAAACGTTGAGGGTATATGGTGTGTCGTCTAGTGATGATATTTTCTGGAGCAGTGATGATGAAAGCATTGCAACTGTTTCAAATAAGGGAAAGGTTACAGCCCTTGCATCTGGGCGTACCATAATACGCGCAACCTTAAACAGTGGGGTTGGGAAAACATATAAGTGTGAAGTGCTAGTATATGGGGACAATCCATACCCGCCAGATGAAACAGATGATCCATATCCGCCAGATGAAACAGATACTCCGGTTGTGCCTGAGGATACACCAACACCGACAGCCCCGTCTGTTGAAACGGCTTCGCCATCACCGACACCGCTTCCAGATATACCTGTTACGGGTGTAGAATTGATGGAAACAAGCCTGACATTGGATTTGACCGTTTCAAGGTATTTATCTGCAAATGTCATGCCGTTAAATGCAACCAACAGGAATGTGACATGGAGAAGTACGAACCCATACATAGCAAGGGTAACAAATAATGGCATGGTAACAGGGCTTGCAGGCGGGATTACAATGGTTTATGTTATGACAGAAGAGGGAAGGTTTGTTGCTTCCTGTAACGTAACAGTGACAGGCAATACGCCAACACCAATTCCAACACCAAAGCCGACACCGACGCCAAAGCCAACGCCAACGAAAAAATAAGATTAAGTTAACGTGTGCGAAAAGGTGTAGACAAAAAGAAAATAGGATGCTATTCTATCCATAGAATCTATACGACTGGCGGATAAGACATGTCCAAGATGCATGTTCTAGTGAGAAAACTCACAGGGAGTATAGAAAGAAAGAGCCGACCGCCTGGGCACTCATTATTGGAGTGCCTGGATGGCCGGCTCTTTAGCGTATTCTTTATTACGCTGCAACATAGTGGTTCACCAACAAAAAAGCCAGTGGCTTTTTGCAGGATGGGAGATTTTACTAAAAAGGAGGATGCGATATGCAGAAAATATCATTAGAAACAGGTTTAAAGGGGAATCCATATCCTGGAAGAGGGATTGTGATTGGAAAGTCCCCAAATGGAAAATATGCGGTGGCGGCTTATTTTATTATGGGCAGAAGTGTGAACAGCAGGAATCGTATTTTTGTGGAAGAGGGGGAAGGGATCCGGACAGAAGCGTTTGATCCGGCAAAATTAAGTGATCCAAGCCTTGTGATTTATGCGCCTGTCCGTGTACTGGGAAATAAAACGATTGTAACAAACGGTGACCAGACAGATACGATATATGAATTGATGGATAAACAGCAGACGTTTGAACAGGCGCTCCGTACCAGGGAATTTGAACCGGACGCCCCAAATTATACACCAAGGATTTCAGGTATTCTGCATATTGAAGAAGGGCAGTTTAATTATGCAATGTCAATTTTAAAGAGCAATAATGGAGACCCTTCACAGTGTAACCGCTATACATTTAGTTATACAAACCCGTTGGATGGGGAGGGGCATTTTATCCATACTTATATGGGGGATGGAAATCCGCTGCCAAGCTTTGAAGGGGAACCAGAGTTGGTTGAGATCTTGGATGATATGGAAGAATTTACGGATATGCTTTGGGGCAGTTTAAATGAAGAAAATAAAGTATCATTATTTGTCCGTTATATTGATATAGCAACTGGGGAATATGAAACTAATATTGTAAATAAAAATAAATAATTAGCGAGGTGCATAATATGAAAGAATTAGAATTAAAGTATGGATGTAATCCAAACCAAAAGCCGTCCAAAATATATATGGGGGATGGTTCTGAACTACCAATTCAGGTTTTAAATGGAAAACCAGGGTATATCAATTTCCTGGATGCGTTTAATGGCTGGCAGTTGGTGAAAGAACTTAAAAAAGCAACAGGGCTTCCTGCAGCCACGTCTTTTAAGCATGTCTCCCCTGCAGGCGCTGCGGTTGGGCTTCCGTTAAGCGAGGTAGAAGCTAAGATTTATTGGGTGGATGATTTAGGGGAGCTTTCCCCGCTTGCCTGCGCCTATTCCAGGGCAAGGGGAGCCGACCGCATGTCTTCGTATGGTGATTTCATTGCACTTTCTGATGTTTGTGATGTATCGGCCGCAAATGTGATTAAACGGGAATTTTCAGATGGGATTATAGCCCCAGGCTATGAGCCGGAGGCATTGGAGATTTTAAAGGGAAAGAAAAAGGGAAGCTATGCCATAATTCAAATTGATGAAAATTATGTGCCAAATCCAATTGAGCGGAAAGAGGTCTATGGGATTACATTTGAGCAGGGGCGGAATGAGCTAAATATTGATGATGATTTCTTTAGCAATGTTGTAACAGAAAATAAGGATATACCAGATTCTGCTAAAATTGATATGGCTATCTCAATGATTACATTAAAATATACACAGTCTAATTCTGTCTGCTATGTAAAGGGAGGGCAGGCAATCGGCATTGGGGCCGGGCAGCAGTCCAGAATCCATTGTACAAGGCTGGCAGGGAGTAAGGCGGACAATTGGTTATTGCGTCAGTCCCCAGAAGTGTTAAATCTTCCATTTAAGGAAGAGATGAAGCGTGCCGACCGGGATAATGCTATTGATTTATATATTGGGGAAGATTATATGGATATCCTTGCTGATGGAGAATGGGAGAAGGCTTTTACTAAGAAACCTCCTGTCTTTACAAAGGAAGCAAAACAGGAATGGCTTTCTAAAGCAACGGGCGTTACGCTTGGCTCTGATGCATTCTTCCCGTTTAGCGATAATGTAGAAAGGGCATTCCGAAGCGGTGTGCAGTATATTGCACAGCCAGGCGGCTCTATCCGGGATGGAGAGGTAATAGAGGCGTGCAATAAGCATAATATCGCAATGTGCTTTACCGGGCTGCGCCTGTTCCACCACTGATAGTAACAAAGAACTGTCAATAAATTAACAGAATCAGTTGTTTTTCTGGGGCAGGTATTTTATAATATTACTAAGGCGGTTAAATATTGATATTAGACCACCTTAGTAATAAGAACAGGGAGGTGGAACGATGACGGTAACAGATGTTATAATACCATATGCAGCATATAAAGAGGCAGATGATTTAAACAAACTGGTGTTGGAGAAAACACAGGTAATTGAAGAGGCGGCATTTGAATTTTGCCATAATTTGACTTCGGTAGTATTCCCAAAGTCCTTAAAATCAATTGGAGCTTCTGCTTTCCATAGCTGTACGGATTTAAATAAGATGTCTTATTTGCCGGCTGGCGTGGCAATTGGAAATAACGCATTTAATAATTGCCAGAATATAACAGAAGTTTACCTGGGTGACAACGTAAAACTTGGGGAAGCAGTTTTTTATGACTGTAGGAAGCTTACAAAGATAACGCTTCCGTGTGATTTGAAAGCAATTCATAAATATACTTTTGCATCTTGCCTGGAATTAGCGGATATTGAAGTCCCTGACAGTGTTGTAGAAATTGGGGAAGGGGCTTTCAGCCGCTGCATGATGTTAAATTCTATTCAGCTTCCTGGCAACCTTATAAAGCTTGGGGCATATGCTTTTGATGGGTGTATTTCTTTGGAGCAGATTACAATACCGACTACATTGCACACAATAGAAGCTGGGACGTTCCGCGATTGTAGCGCACTTGTAAATTTAACGATACCGGGCGGTGTAGAGACTGTCCAGAGAGGTGCGTTCAGCGGCTGTATAAGCCTGGAAAAAATTGTTTTTCCTCCATCACTGGAGTATGTTGAGCCAGAAGCAATTTTTAACTGCCCAAATTTAAAACAGGTTGCGATTCCACAGAAAGCCAAAATGTTTGTGGATTCTTTCCCAATCAGAACGCAGATACAGTACATATAGTTTAGGGCATGGTTGGGATTTATAGATCAGCCTCAGATTTATGAAAAGGAAGGGGGAATGCGAACGCATTCCCCCTTTTTTGGAATCTTATGCAATTTAGTGAATATAAGATGAAAAATTTTCATCTTAAAAATGAGAAAAAATCTTTACATTTTTGTGGTGCGCTATATAATAATAAGAGTTGAGAAAAAGAATAGTTTATGGTGAAAAAAATTCATCATAGTGGAAAAGGAGAAAATAAAATTATGAAAAACGGAATCGAAATCAGATGGCATGGCCGTGGCGGCCAAGGAGCAAAAACAGCAGCTTTACTTCTTGCAGACGTTGCATTTAAGACAGGGCGCAATGTGCAGGGGTTTCCGGAATATGGCCCAGAGCGTATGGGCGCTCCGATTACAGCATATAACCGGATTAGTTCTGATAAAATCCGAGTTCATTCTAATATATACCATCCTGATTTTGTTGTAGTTGTGGATGAGACATTGCTTGGTTCTGTCGATGTTACAGCCGGACTGAAAAATAGCGGGGCAATTATTGTTAATACGGCAAAGTCCAAGGAGGAAATCCAGGAACACTTGAATGGCTACGAAGGGCGTGTCTATACAATTGACGCAAGGAAAATTTCTGTTGAGACATTAGGGAAGAATTTCCCGAATTCACCAATGCTTGCAGCAGCAGTTGCAGTAAGCAAAATTATGCCAAGGGAAAAATTTATCAAAGAAATGCGTGCTTCTTATCAGCATAAGTTTGCAAAGAAACCAGAAGTGATTGATGGAAATATGAAGGCTCTTGAAATGGCTTTTGACAAGGCTGAGGAAGCGATTGAAGCGGATGAAATGAGTTTGTCTGCATAAAAGGCAGAAGAAGTCCAGGAGGCTGAAAATGAGAACTGATGTTACAAAGATTAATGAGAAAACACCCCATGAGCAGCTTACAGAAGGGTTAATGATGTTTGCCGGAGGCACTTCCAAATATTTCAATACAGGGGAATGGAGGACAAATACTCCTGTATTCCATGAAGAGAAATGCAAGCAATGCCTGCTTTGTGCCCCAGTATGCCCGGATTCCAGCATACCTGTAAAAAATGGGGAGCGTCTGGCGTTTGACATGGATCATTGCAAGGGATGTGGGATATGTGCAAATGTCTGCCCATTTGGGGCAATTGAAATGAAGGAGGGCGTTGAGTAATGGCGATAAAAGAACGTATGTCAGGAAATGAAGCGGTAGCTTATGCAATCCGCCAGGTAAACCCAGATGTTATGCCCGCATTTCCTATTACCCCTTCTACCGAGATTCCACAGATGGTTTCTACTTACATAGCAAATGGGGAAATTGATACAGAGTTTATTCCAGTAGAAAGTGAGCATTCTGCAATGAGCGCTACGATAGGTGCAGAAGCAGCAGGGGCAAGAAGCTTGACGGCTACTTCTTCAGCAGGGCTGGCATTGATGTGGGAGGAACTGCTTTTGGCAGCGTCAAACCGTATGCCGCTAGTCCTTGCATTAGTTAACCGCACGCTATCAGGGCCGATTAATATAAATTGCGACCATTCTGATGGCATGGGGGCAAGGGATACAGGGTGGATTCAGATTTATGCAGAGAATAACCAGGAAGCATATGACAATTTTATCCAGGCATATCCAATTGCAGAACAGGAAAACGTGCATCTTCCGGTTATGGTTTGCCAGGATGGTTTTATTACAAGCCATGCTGTTGAGAATATTATGCTTTTGGAAGATTCTGATGTAAAAGATTTTGTCGGGGAATACTGTCCTGAGGAGTATTTATTAAACCCAGGGAAACCTGTTGCTGTCGGTCCATATTCTGTCAGCAATTATGCGATGGAAGCAAAAAAGAACCAGGAAATTGCATTAGAGAATGCAAAAGAAGTTATTTTAGAAGTTGCAAAGAGGTTTAAAGATATTTCTGGAAGGGAATATGGGCTTTTTGAAGAATATAAGACAAAAGATGCGGATTACATTATGCTGATTATGGGTTCAGCAGCAGGTACTGCAAAACAGGCTGTTGACGACTTAAGGGAAAAGGGCTGGAAAGTAGGCGTGTTAAAGCTTAGGGTCTTCCGGCCATTCCCTGCGGCAGAGATTGCGGAAGCTTTAAAAGGGTGTAAGGCAGTTGCGGTTATGGACCGCTGTGAAAGCTATAATGGCAATGGAGGGCCGCTTGGAAGTGAAGTTTTGGCTGGTCTTTTCCGCCATAAAGTAATGATTGAAACCGTTAATTATATTTATGGCCTTGCAGGCCGCGATTTTACAGTAAGTGATGTATGCCATATCTTTTCTGAACTGGACAGCTTGGTTACAAAAGGGAAAGAAGTGGAGCAATACCAATATATAAGGTTACGGGAACAGGAGGCCGCAGATGAGTGATTATAGCTTAAAGACAATAATGAATAAGCCAGAGCGGCTTGCGCCAGGGCACCGTATGTGTGCAGGCTGTGGGGCAACAATTGCGGTTCGCGCTGTGCTCCGTGCGCTGCATGAAGGCGACCGGGCTGTGATTGGCAATGCAACAGGCTGCCTGGAGGTGTCTTCTTATATGTATCCTTATACGGCATGGGAGGACAGTTATATCCATAATGCATTTGAAAATGCAGGGGCAACTTTAAGCGGTGTAGAAACCGCATATAAAGTGCTAAAAAAGAAAGGGCGTATACCAAAAGAAGAAACCTTTAAATTTATTACATTTGGTGGGGACGGCGGCACTTATGACATAGGGTTCCAGTCTTTGTCCGGGGCAATGGAGCGCAACCATGATATGGTTTATGTTTGTTATGATAATGGCGCTTATATGAATACAGGAATCCAGCGTTCTTCTGCAACGCCGATGTATGCTGATACTACAACAACACCGGTTGGCAAGAAGTCTGCCGGGAAAATGCAGAACCGCAAGGATTTATCAAGCATTATTGCTGACCATGATGTGCCATATGTTGCCCAGACAACGCTTACATCCAATTTTGAAGATGTGCACAGGAAAGCAGAAAAAGCAATTTATACAGAAGGGGCTTCCTTTTTAAATATTATGACGCCATGCCCAAGAGGCTGGAGGTATGAAACGCCAGAAATAATGAAAATCTGTAAGCTGGCGGTGGAAACCTGTTATTGGCCATTGTTTGAAGTAGATCATGGGAAATGGATTCTTTCGTATGAGCCTAAAAAGAAGCTTCCAATCGAAGAGTTTTTAAGGGTTCAGGGAAGGTTTAAACACCTCTTTAAAAAAGGGAATGAAGATTTGATTGCCCAGTTCCAGGCAGAGGTAGACAGGCGTTGGGAAGACTTGTTGTATAAATGTGCAAGAGGGTAAGGGAATGATTCATTTGCACTCCTTAATTTAATAAATGATGAATTGTTATTATTTGCGCATAGTGGTTAAAACGGCCGTGAATAGTGATAATTACCCATAAAGAGCCGATAGGGGATTTGCCATAACCTCTACCGGCTTTTTGTGGGTTCTGTTATAATATTACTAAAATATGCGTCAGGAGGCAAGAAATGACACTTTTATCATATCAGATTTTTAAAACAGTTGCAGAACAGGGCAGTTTCCGTAAAGCGGCGGATATCCTTGGGCTGACGCCTTCTGCAATTAGCCATGCAGTTGCTGCAATGGAACATGAACTGGGGTTTCCGGTATTAAACAGGAGTAAGCTTGGCGTAACAATGACTAATTATGGAGAACATCTGCTTCCCTATATAAACGCAGTACTAAATAGCGATGAGAGCCTGCATCAGGCGATTGCGGAATTTAATGGGCTGCGCCAGGGAAAGGTAAAGGTAGGGTGTTTTTCCAGTGTCTGCACAAATTGGCTTCCGGATGTTATGAATTCATTCCGCAAAGAATATCCTGGGATTACCATTGAGGTGTTTCAGGGGACATATGATGATGTGGCCTATTGGGTGAAAAATGCAGTGGTGGATTTAGGTTTTCTTTCTGTTTCCAGTGCAGGGGATATACCAATTGAGCCGCTTTATAAAGACCCGTTGATTTGCGTTATGAAAAAGGGGACAAAACGTGTTCGGCAAAGCCAATATATGGAGATTGATGAACTACGGCGGCATCGTTTTGTAACACAGCGTGAATCCACAGATGCCGATATCCAGAAATTTTTAAAAGAAAATTCCCTAACTGTCCAGTCGGATTATCATGTAGTAGATGACCTGGCGATGATAGCGATGGTTGCGCATGGGTTTGGGATTTGTCTGATGCCTGCCCTTGTTATGAATGATATGCCGTATGAAGTGGATTGCTATCCAATCATGCCAGAAGCATACCGTGTTATCGGGATTGCTGTTATGAATCCGGATTTTATGGCGCCAGCAGTCAGGACTTTTTATAATCATGTATTGGATGCATATCAGCAGGAGGAGTATAGAGAATTGTAGCGTGTTCTTTTTTGTTGTAAGGAAGGAATCTGGGTGTTATAATGAAAAAAAATTAAAAAAACTGGAGAGGGTGTGAATTAATATATTAAGTGAAGAAAGAATATACACGATTGATGACATATATGCCTTGCCAGATGGTAAACATGCAGAATTAATAGATGGCAGAATTTATTATATGGCGCCTCCAAGTTGGACACATCAGAAGATAAGTGGAAAGTTATATCAGGTGATTGCGAACCATATTGAAAGTAAAAATGGAGAATGCGAAGTCTTAGCTGCACCATTTGCGGTATTCCTGAACGATGATAATAAAAATTATTTGGAGCCGGATATTTCTGTAATTTGTGATATTTCCAAATTAGATGAAAAAGGTTGTCATGGTGCACCTGATTGGATTATAGAGATTGTATCACCAGGAAATAGGCCAATGGATTATATTAAAAAGATGTTAAAATATGCTACAGCAGGTGTTCGGGAGTATTGGATTGTTGATTCTATGAAGAAACGGATTACAGTATATTATTTTGAAAAAGAATTAATGGGGGAATATTCCTTTGGAGAAGCTGTTCCGGTGGGAATTTTTGATGGATTCCTTATAACAGTTCCTAACGGTATAGGTGGAGAGGAGCTATGATTTTGTAATAAAATGTTACTATTCACAGCCAATCGTAGCCGGACTTAAGGAAATAAAAAATA
>CAJUJR010000003.1 GCA_910586605.1 uncultured Lachnospiraceae bacterium
TATTTCCTCCAAATAAGATATTCACTCCACATTATGGTGTCTGTTGTCTTAAACACAATTTTTAGTTTTCTCCTTATCTGGTTTCACTCATATTTCATTTAAATATAAAAATTCATATAATGTGAGTTTGAAAGAAATTAATTTAAAATTGAAAAAAGGGGAAAAAATAGCTCTTGTGGGTGAAAATGGAGCAGGCAAATCAACTTTGATTAAGCTAATGATGGGGTTCTATTTATCATCAGTTAATTCATAACGTTTTAACATAGCCAACACCCCTTTAACATAAAAGAAAAGAGATGAAAACACATGTTTTGTGCAATTTTTAATTTTCAAACACGCCCTAGCATTTAGAAAGTTATGTCTTCTCAAAATACAGTAAGTGTGGTATTCTTTGTTTGGAAGAAGGGAGGCCATTCATGGACAATTTAATTGAAAAGGAGATGGGTGGGATTGTAGATGCGATTCTGGATGATTACGGGAATATGCGTGCAATAGATAAAATGGATTTGTTTAACCAGCCAGATAAGGAAAGTATTATTGACATGGTAAAGAAGCTTTTTTGCATTGTTTTCCCTGGTTATTTCCGTGATAAATCATTTAAAATTTATAACGTATATAATAATCTTTCTGTTTTGATTGAGGATATTATGTATCATCTAAATAAGCAAGTAGAAATCGTCTTAAAATATGATACACAGTATGAAGGCATGGGAGAAGAGGCATTGCGGGAAACAGCACAGCGCAAATCTATATCATTCCTAAAAAAAATCCCAAAAGTACGGGAATACCTAGATACAGATTTGCAGGCGGCTTTTGACGGAGACCCAGCGGCATACTATAAAGATGATATTGTATATTCCTATCCGGGGCTGTATGCAATTACAGTAAACCGGCTGGCGCACGAACTGTATCTTTTGGAAGTCCCGATGATTCCAAGGATTATGACAGAATATGCGCATAATGTGACAGGGATTGATATCCATCCAGGCGCAGTGATAGGAAAATATTTTTTTATTGACCATGGGACTGGCGTTGTGATTGGAGAAACGACAGTAATAGGTGAAAATGTAAAAATTTACCAAGGTGTGACGCTTGGAGCGCTTTCTACCCGGGGCGGGCAAAAACTCCGTGGGGCAAAAAGGCATCCAACAATTGAAGACAATGTTGTTATTTATTCCGGGGCTTCTGTTTTGGGCGGGGAAACAGTAATTGGGGAAAATGCAATTATTGGAAGCAATGCTTTTGTAACGAAATCCATTGGGAAAAATTCCCGTGTCAGCATTAAGAACCAGGAATTGTCTATCCGGGAGCATGGGATAGAAACCGTTAAGGAAAAAGAGCTTGGGCAGGATGAAACATGGTTTTATGTAATATAAGCCAGGAGGGGTGAATGGGACTTCAAGATAAATATAGAAAACTTCAGCAGAATCTACAGGACTTGGGGAGTGTGGCAGTTGCCTTTTCAGGTGGGGTGGATTCTGTATTTTTGTTAAAGGCTGCCCATGATGTTTTGGGCAGCCGTGTACTTGCCATAACGGCATGTTCCCCCTCTTTCCAAAAGCAGGAGGCAGGGGAGGCGAAACGGTTTTGCAAAGAAAACGGCATCCGGCAGGTTACTTTTTTATCTGGGGAACTGGAATTGGAGGAGTTTCAGAAAAATCCGCCTGACCGTTGCTATTTCTGCAAACGGAGGATATTTGGAAAGATTTGGGAGATTGCCAGGCAGAACCATATAGAGGCTGTGGCGGATGGTTCTAATATAGATGATGGGGCGGATTACCGCCCAGGAAGGAAAGCCGCCCGGGAACTGGGAGTTTGCAGCCCTTTGCAAGAAGCAGGGCTTTCTAAAGCGGAAATCCGGGAACTCTCAAAGCAGCTTGGGCTTTTTTCCTGGGATAAGCCGTCTTCTGCCTGCCTTGCGTCACGTTTTGCTTATGGGGAAGCGATTGATGAAAAAAAACTAGGGATGGTAGAAGAAGCAGAGCAGTTTTTATCAAAACTTGGTTTTTATCAGTCCAGGGTGCGGATGCATGGGATGCTTGCACGGATTGAAGTACAGAAAGAAGAACTGTATAAAATTGCTGGAGAAAAACTAGGCATGCAGATTTCTGAAAAGTTAAAAGAGATTGGGTTTACCTACGTTACATTGGATTTAGAAGGATACAGGATGGGCAGCATGAATGAAACGCTTAGCATCCAGAAAGGGAAGGAAAACAATGAATAAACCAGAAATTGACAGGCAAGGAATAAAAACAATTTATGATTCCCCTTATATTAGTTTATATGATTTGCAATATAGCGGGGGGAAGCATTACCTGAATGCGTCCAGGCGTTCTAGGGAGCGGCTTGCGGCTGTAAAAACAGAGGAAGAGTTTAAAAAGATGGTTCCGGATGCGGTAAGCTGCGTTGTTATAATAAAACTGCCGGAGGAAGAGCCGAAGCTTTTGCTGTCGAAAGAGTTCCGCTATCCGGTAGGGCAGTTCGTTTTAAGCGTACCGGCAGGGCTGATTGACCCAGAAGATGTTGATAGTGGGACTCCTGTCCTTACTGCGGCTGCAAGGGAGATAGAGGAAGAGACAGGATTAAAAATTAAGGAAAATGACAGGCTGGAAGTTGTAAACCCACTGTTGTTTAGTACCCCTGGCATGACGGATGAAAGCAATGCGATTGTCCTTGCAGTGATAAACCTGGGGGATTTGGCCACGCTGACCCAGGATGGGGCAGTGGGCATGGAATGCTTTGATGGATTTTCCCTTTTGGGAAAGGAAGAGGCGGAACAGATTTTACGGGGCGGGTATGATAATGATGGCAATTTCTATTCTGTTTTTACCTGGATAGCCCTGGTTTCTTTTGTAAGTGGGCTTTGGGACAAGGAGGGTTCCAGATGATGGGATGGTTATCAAGGACAGAACAGCTTCTTGGGAGGGGGGCAGTAGAAAAGCTGCAAAAATCGCATGTTGCTGTTTTTGGGCTAGGCGGTGTTGGGGGATATGCCTGTGAAGCGCTTGCCAGGAGCGGCATTGGCGCATTTGATTTAATCGACCATGATACGGTAAGCATTACGAACCTGAACCGCCAGATTATAGCAACAAGAAGGAGCATCGGAAGGCTTAAGACAGAAGTAATGAAAGAACGTATCCTTGACATTAACCCAGAGGCTAAGGTATGCATCCATAATTGCTTTTTCCTGCCAGAAAATGCCGGGGAGTTTTCTTTTGGGGAATATGATTATGTAGTAGATGCTGTGGATACCGTGACAGCTAAGCTGGCGCTGGTTGCAGAAGCGAAAAGGAATGGGGTTTTAATTATCAGCAGCATGGGGGCTGGGAACAAGCTTGATGGAAGCCGGTTCTGTGTTGCTGATATCTATGATACAAAAGTATGCCCATTGGCAAAAGTAATGCGCAGGGAGTTAAAAAAGCGGAATATAGAAGAGTTAAAAGTAGTATATTCCGAGGAACCCCCAATTTTTACAGAATCGCTTGCAGAAAATGAAGACGTCGATTTTTGCAAGCGAAAAAATGAAAAGAGGAATCCTCCAGGGAGTATTGCGTTTGTGCCTTCTGTAGCAGGACTGGTTATGGCAGGGGAAGTAGTAAAAGATTTAGTAAATGTATAGAAATTGTCTATTTATGCGAATTTTGACGAAATTTGTCGTAATGATGGGGATATTGGCAGTTGACAATGAAATTTGTTCGTTATAGTATTAAAATTGTAAATAAAAGTTGAAAAATAAAAGTTACAAGAGGGTATAGAAAGTGGGGAAATAATGAAAACGGTTCTCGTTGGCAGGGATCTGGAAGAGATGGAAGCGCTTCAGGAAAGAGTCCAGAACCTACCAGGGATTCAGTTGACAGGGATGTTTGATGATGCGCAAAAGGCACTATATTTTGCAAAGGAACATAACATTGAACTTGCCGTACTGGATACTGATATAACGGGAATGGACGGGATTTGCCTTGGAAAATGCCTGCTCAGCAAAAATCCTGATATTTTATTGCTTTTTATTTCTGACAGTGAGTTGTATGCAATGGATGCAATCCGCCTGCATGCGGCCGCTTACTTATTGAAGCCATTTTCACAAGAAGAACTTATGTATGCATTAGAAACAGCACGCCTGCTGTCGAAGCGTGTAAAAAAAAGAGTTTTTGTCAAAACCTTTGGACATTTCGATGTTTTTGTCGACAATAAGCCGATCATGTTCCGCAGTGGAAAAGCAAAAGAGCTTTTGGCTTTTTTAGTAGACAGGCAGGGAGGGACAGTCAGTACAGACCAAGTGATTTGCGCGCTTTGGGAGGAGCGCCCAAATGATGAGGCGACACAGAATCTTTGCAGTAAGGTTTCAAAAAACTTAAGCAGGGAGCTGGACAAATATGGCGTACAGGAGTTGTTTATTACAAACCGCGGAATTCGGCGGGTAGATACAGAATTATTTGATTGTGATTTATACGGGCTGCTGGAAGGGGAAGAGCAGGCAAGAAAGCAGTTTGTAGGAGATTACATGTTAGACTATAGCTGGGCAGAAGAGCGGATGGGACAGTTAAATAAATTTGTACTGGAACATTAATGGATTTTGCCGTGCTCTATTTGCCAGTCTTGAAAAAAATCCGCTACAAAAAGGGGGAATGCAGTGCATTCCCCAAAATGGGGCATCATGGATGGTGGTGTCCTGACAAAAAATGAAAAATTTTTTTTAATAAGGACAAAATACTTATTTTGCCCTTATTTTGTTGCTTCGTAGTTTTTTAGCATGATAAAATTTGCAGATAATACCATATTGATTCCATTTGAACTCCATTTCCGTTCCAGAAACTGTAATATAATGGTAAAAGTTGCAGGAAAAAGAAACATTCTGCTGACGAATCAAATACCCAGATGCAAATAATGTGGTATTTGATCCGCGTGCAGCCGCCAAGTGCAAAGAAACTTTTCGTTTCAAGCCGTTTGGCCCGTTGCGTACGCGAAAAATAAAAGGGTAATGCTGGTAAAACAGCGGAAGGGAGGAAACATGGATACAGTTGGACTACGGGTTGTCATCGCAGACAACAATTTACAAGACCGGGAAAGCAAACAAAAAACAATGGCAAGTATGGGAATGAATGTGGTTTTGGCAACCGGAAACGGGAGCAAGGCACTGGAAGCCATACGTGATGAAAAGCCAGATGTCGTGGTAATGGACATGATATTACCAGGGATTGATGGAATCGGAATACTTGAAGAGATAAACAAAATAAACTACAAGGCAAAGAAACCGATTTTTATTATCGAAACGGCGCTGAGAATGGAGAATCTTGTAAATGAGGCGATTCAGGCAGGGGCAGATTATTATATGATGAAGCCCGTTTCCAATACGATGCTGATTAAAAGAATGACACAGTTAATGGATCGTGGTGAAGAAGGGAACGAAAGAGTGCAGAAAACAGTCTGCAGGGAGATACCGGCCAGACAGGAAAAGCGAGTGGCAGAACGGAAGAATTTGACAGAAGGGTATGTATTTTGCGGTGACCTGGAAAAGGATGTTACCAATATTTTGTTGGAAATTGGCATACCGGCACATATTAAGGGGTATCAGTATATCAGGGAAGGCATAATTATGGCATTTTATGACCGCAATATGCTGCATTATATTACAAAATTTTTATATCCTTCAATTGCAAAGAAATACAAAACAACTTCCAGCAGTGTGGAACGTACTATACGCCATGCAATTGAAGTGGCATGGCGCAGGGGAAACTTAGAAATGTTGGAAGAGGTTTTTGGAAATACGGTTTGTGCAGGAAAGGGGAAACCTACGAATTCAGAGTTTATGGCACTTCTGACGGACAAGCTCAGATTGGAATATCGCACACGGAGCGTATCATAAAGTGGGAGGCCGCCTAATAAAATGAATTATAATAAGGGAAGATACACATAATTGAGAATAACCATAACTTGACGCTGGTTCTTATTTTAGGTATGATAGGAAGCAGCGTCATTTTTTGGTATTAGAAATTGCGCTGCTACATATTACAGGTAATTTGCCACATGACAAGTGGCACATCCGCAAAAAGGGGGATTTTTTATTGAGAAAAGATACGATGATGGCATTAAGTGACGTCCTGAATAATAAATTTGATGAATTAGTGGAAAACTGTATGAG
Organism: uncultured Lachnospiraceae bacterium; assembly: GCA_910586605.1. GTDB lineage: Bacteria > Bacillota > Clostridia > Lachnospirales > Lachnospiraceae > Butyribacter. Next base: position 6,140 of record CAJUJR010000003.1, read on the forward strand.
TTCAAGGGTAATTGATTTGAATTTGTATCAGGAATATGATGTGAAAAGAGGGCTTCGTGATAGTACTGGAAAAGGGGTGCTGACAGGGCTGACAGAAATTTCTGATGTTAGCGGCTATGATTTAGTAAATGGAGTGAAAGAACCTGCAGATGGGAAATTATTTTATCAGGGGTATGATGTAAAGGATTTGGCGGGTTCTTCTTTGGGAAAACGGTTTGCCTTTGAAGAAACAACGTATCTGCTATTGTTTGGGGATTTGCCAACAAAGGGGCAGCTTACAACATTTATCCAAATCCTGAGCAGTTTGCAGGAGTTGTCCGGGCAATTTGTCCGTGATGTCATAATGAAGGCGCCAAGCCCGAATCTGATGAATGGGCTGCAAAAAAGCGTGCTCACATTATATTCTTATGATGAAAACCCAGATGATATTTCGGTGCCAAATGTTTTGCGCCAGTCTTTACAGCTTGTGGCAAAACTGCCTTTAATTGCAATCTACAATTATCATGCATACCGCCATTACCACTTTTTTGAAAGCCTGGTGATTAAGCCGGCAAAAGAGGAGTATTCTACAGCAGAAAACATTCTGCATATGCTCCGCCCGGATGGTGAGTTTACAGAGCTTGAGGCAAGGATTCTGGATGCCGCACTTGTGCTCCATGCAGAACATGGCGGAGGGAATAATTCTACCTTTACAAACCATGTAGTAACTTCTTCTGGGACTGACACATATTCTGCTGTAGCTGCATCGCTCGCATCATTGAAGGGGCCGCGCCATGGCGGCGCTAACCTAAAAGTACAGCAAATGATACATGAAATGCAGAAAAGGTATGGAAAACTCCCTAACCAGGGGCAAATACGTGAATACCTGCAGAAAATATTAAAGAAAGAGGCATTTGATGGTTCTGGCCTAATATATGGCATAGGACATGCAGTCTATACGCTTTCTGACCCAAGGGAAGTTGCCCTAAGGGGGTTTGCAGAAAGGCTTGCCAAAACAAAGAAAATGGAAGAAGAATTTGCAGTATACCAGACAGTAGAAAAAATTGCTACAGAATTGATTATGGAGCGTTCCCATGTGATGAAGCCGGTATGTGCAAATGTGGATTTTTACAGCGGGTTTATCTATACGATGCTAGGCATTCCAGAAGAGTTATTTACGCCTCTTTTCGCAGTATCCCGTATTTCGGGCTGGAGCGCGCACCGCTTGGAAGAGCTGGTGAATAAAGGTAAGATTATCCGTCCGGCATACAAATATGTTGGGCAGCATGTCGAATATCCAGAAGAAAGAAATAATTGATAAAAATTGTATAATATTAAAAAAGAGAAGCCATACTATTTTCCGTAAGGAAACGCAGAAAAAAGAAAGGTATGGTGATTGACTTGAAGAAAAAATATGTTTTATTTACGATGTTGTGCTGTTTGTCACTTATTGTATTTGCCGGCTGCGGAAACATGGATGATGACAACAAAGATGCTGCTGCCAGCCCGGCTGTTGAAGGGACGACGGATTCACCGAACCCGACAGGGAGCGACGCTTTAGATGATGTGGAAAACGGCGTGGACGACGTAATTGATGGCGCAGAGGATGCAGTAGATGATGCAGCAGATGATGTAAAGGATGCGGCGGATGATGCGACAGATAACAATAACAGCAGTACAACAAAGAAATAATGCATGTAAGGCTGTGAAGAAAAACAATTTTTATAGGAAGTTCTGCCTGGGGCGCCTTTTTGGGAAGGTGCCCCAAAGTTTTTGTGCTAGGGCGTGTTTGAAAATTCATTCTTACAAGATGTGTTTCCCATAGATCGGAAAATTATAGTGCAATAGAATACAGATGGCACTTACGGTTTTTATACAGGACTTTTTTTTCAAATACCATATCCAGGTTTTGGGCAGTACGGATGGAACGTTTGTTTTTTTCATCAATAACTGCCACAACACGTGTAATGTCAAGCTGTGATTTGGCATAGTTAAAAACTGCTTTCCCGCATTCAATCGCATAGCCATACCCCCAATATTTACTGTCAAGCAGGTAGGATAAGGATATTTCTTCTATTCCATCAACCATCTGGTTTTCAATACCACATTTCCCAATTAATTTTCCAGAAGTTTTACTGTAGACGCCCCATATCCCAAAACCATAAAATGAATAGACATTGCGGATATAGGCGGCCTGTTTTTCCATTTCGATTTCCAGGTAATCATCAATCTCTGGGATATAACGGCGGATATCAGGGTCTTGGTACATTTTATAGATTTCTTTGGTATCTTCTGGTGTAAGTTCACGTATGATCAGGCGCCTTGTATTGGCAATGGTGACTGGAAGCCCTTGGCTGCGCTGTAAAATGTGGTGAAAAAAACGTTCATCAATCCCTTCAAAGGATTCCAGAAGTACATCAGCGCTTGACAAATCCTGGCTGCCAGAGTGCAGGTTGACGTACCCAACACAGGCTGTTTTGGCAGCTTTTGCCGCTAGGCAGCCATTGCAGGAGTCTTCTACGATAACAGCTTCTTTTGGGCTGACGCCCATTTCTTTTAGCGCCTCTAGGAAAATATCTGGTGCCGGTTTTGGGTTTTTTACATGGGCGCTGGAAATGAATTTGTCAAAATATTTTCGGATACCAAGCGCTTTTGCGGCATGTTCAATTTCTGAAGGGGAGGAAGAGGATGCAATCGCAAGATGGATTCCTTTCTGCCGCAGTTTTTTTATTAGTTCAAGAATACCAGGGAGCGGCTGGTAGCCTTCTTCTTTTAATACGGTTTTCTTTTCCTGGTTCAGTTCTTCTAAAAATTTTTCAACAGCAACCGTAAGATGGAACTGGGCAATTGTCTCCTCTGCCATTTTCCTGGTCGAACTGCCAATGTACTTCGCATGGTATTTCGCATCAGCATCAATCCCATATCTGGAAAATACCCGCAGGGCAGCTTTTTCATGCTGTGGCTCACTGTCAATAATAACGCCATCCATATCAAAAATAATTGCTTTTAACATAGTAATCCCTCCTCACATTTGCCGTAGTCCAAAGCATACATCTATCTATGAATTGTAATCTTTTATAATATTATAACAAAGAAGGGATAAAAGGAAAAGCAAAAGAAGGAAAAAGGGGATATGTTTTTTTCTGTTTCTTTGTTATAATAAAGTAAATATATGTAAAGTAAAGTGAGGATGAAGTATGGCATTTGTGAAACCATTTAGAGCAGTCAGGCCAAAACAGGAGTATGCAAAGCAGGTGGCCGCTTTGCCGTATGATGTGTACAACAGGCAGGAGGCAAAAGAGGAGGTTGGGAAAGAAGGGCTTTCCTTCCTAAAGATTGACCGTGCAGAGACACAGCTTTCTGATTCGGTAGATACTTATGATTCCCGTGTTTACCAAAAGGCGGCAGAAACATACCAGCAGATGAAGGAGGATGGGATCTTTATTTCAGAGGAAGAATCCTGTTATTATATTTACCAGCTACAGATGGAAGGAAGAAAACAAGCAGGAATCGTGGCATGCGCCAGCGTGGACGATTATTTAAGTAATGTAATTAAAAAACATGAAAATACCAGGGAGGAGAAGGAGCAAGACAGAATCTGCCATGTGGATACGTTAAGCGCGCAGACTGGGCCGATCTTTTTGGCATACCGTTCCTGCGAAGCAGTAAACCAGGTGGTTTCCCGTGTGATGGAAGAAAGCAGCCCTTTATATGATTTTGTTTCACCAGACGGAATTGGCCATACGGTATGGAAAGTTGCAGGAAGGGAGGAAGTCCAGGCAATACAGCAGGCATTTGAAAAAATACAGGATATCTATATTGCAGATGGGCATCACCGTGCGGCATCCGCAGTAAAAGTCAGCTTAAAAAGACGGGAACAGAAAAAGGGGTATGATGGGACGGAGGAATTTAATTATTTCCTGTCAGTATTGTTTCCAGATGACCAGTTAATGATTATGGACTATAACCGCTGTGTCAAAGATTTGAATGGGCTGGCAAAAGAGGCTTTTTTGGAAAAGGCCGCCAAACATTTTACGGTTTCTAAGCTTGCAAAGGCAAAACACCCTGCTAAAAAAGGGGAGGTAGCAATGTATTTAGAGAAGGAATGGTATCTGCTTGAGGCGCCAAATGAACTTTTACAGGTACCTGATGCTGTTGCTTCCCTTGATGTGTCTGTATTACAGGAATATCTGTTAAACCCAGTGCTTGGGATTGCTGACCCACGTACAGATGAAAGGATTGATTTTGTAGGTGGGATCCGGGGGCTTTCAGAACTTGAAAAACGGGCAGACAGCGATATGAAGGTTTCGTTTGCAATGTACCCGACTTCAATTGGGGAACTTTTTGCCGTTGCAGATGCAGGGCTTTTGATGCCGCCAAAATCTACATGGTTTGAGCCAAAGCTTAGGAGTGGGCTGTTTATCCATGAAATAGAAAAGCACTAAAGCTTATCTGATGCAGGAACAGTTGACAGCAGTGTAGCAGATGGAAATATAGTCAATTGATATGGTGCTTTAAAACAGCACAGAAACGAGGGTGAAATGGATAAGAAATTATATGATTTAATGGATTGGGCAGAAATTGAGGCGATTGTTTATTCAGAGCATGACCATCCAGAGCAGATTCTGGGGGCGCATAAAGTGCACAGTAATATTTTGATCCAGGCATTTTTGCCAGATGCTGAATCAGTGCTGATTAAAAATGATAAGGATGGGAAGCTTTATCCAATGGAGGAGGCGGATGAAGCAGGCTTTTTTGCGGCGCTTCTGCCGCAGCGGAAAGTCCAGTTTTATGAACTTCATGCCAAATATGCAGACGGTGGGGAATGTGTATGGAAAGACCCTTATTTGTACCCTTCTTTTTTAAAGGAAGAGGAACTACAACTCTTTGAAAAGGGAGAGAACTACGAAATATACCGTTACCTTGGCGCACATCCGGCCTGTGTTGCTGGATATGGAAAAGATGCCGTTCTTTACTTGGAAGGGCAGGAGCCGAAAAAGGGAGAAAAAGTAGTTAAAGGGACGCATTTTGCAGTATGGGCGCCAAATGCCATGCGTGTCAGCGTTGTTGGGGACTTTAACCAGTGGGATGGGCGCAGGCATCCAATGTACCGGCTTGGGGACTCTGGGGTTTTCTCTTTGTTTATACCAGACATTGGCTGTGGCGATATCTATAAATATGAAGTGAAAATAAATTCGCAGACGATTGTTTTAAAAACTGACCCATACGGGTTCCGCTGTGAGGTTCGCCCAGCGAATGCAAGTATTGTTGCTGATTTGTTTTCTTTTGCGTGGAAGGATGGCAAATGGCTACAGGACAGGAAAAAGTATGCGTTTGAAAAAGAGCCAATGAATATTTATGAACTTCATCCAGGTTCCTGGAAGAGGTTTACAGAGGACGGGGATTTGTCTGGTGGTTTTATGAATTACCGGGAGCTTGCCCCGGAGTTGGCAGATTATGTGAAAGAAATGGGCTATACCCATGTAGAACTGATGCCTGTTATGGAGCATCCGTTGGACGAATCTTGGGGGTACCAGGTGACAGGGTATTATGCGGTTACCTCCCGGTATGGTTCTCCAAAGGATTTTATGTATTTTATGGATTATATGCATAGGCAGGGGATTGGCGTGATTTTAGACTGGGTGCCAGCACATTTCCCAAAAGACCAGAACGGCCTTGCACGTTTTGACGGTACATGCCTGTATGAGCATTTTGACCCAAGGCAGGGGGAACATCCACATTGGGGGACTTTGATTTACAATTATGGTCGTCCGCAGGTGTCTAATTTCCTAATTGCTAACGCACTGTTTTGGAAAGATATTTACCATGCAGACGGAATCCGGATGGATGCTGTTGCCTCCATGCTTTACCTGGACTATGGACGAAATCCAGGTGAATGGATTGCCAACGAAAACGGAGGCAATGAAAACCTGGAGGCAGTGAGGATGCTTCAGAAATTGAGCGAAGTTTTCCATAAAAAGAAAGATGGGGCTCTTTTAATTGCAGAAGAGTCTACAGCATGGCCAATGGTAACAGGGGATATTGAAGAGGGCGGCCTTGGCTTTGACTTAAAGTGGAATATGGGATGGATGAATGATTTTACTTCATATATGAAGGCTGACCCTTATTTTAGGAAAGGATCACATGGCGCGCTTGTATTCAGCATGATTTATGCATATAGCGAGCGTTTTATCCTTCCGTTTTCCCATGATGAAGTAGTACATGGAAAACATTCCATGTTAATGAAGATGCCGGGGGATTTCGAGTTAAAGTATGGGAACCTAAGGGCAGCGTTTGGGTTTATGCTGACGCATCCTGGCAAGAAACTCCAATTTATGGGCCAGGAATTTGCGCAGGAAGAAGAGTGGAGTGAGCAGGGAAGCCTGCATTGGGAAGAATTGGAGAATAAGAGCCACCAGAACTTGCAGCTCTATGTAAAGGAATTGAACCAATTTTACTTAAAACATCCGGCGCTGTATGAAAATGATTATGAACCAGAAGGGTTTGAATGGATTAGCTGCATGGATGCAGACCACAGCATTATTACGTTTATGCGAAGTGACAGCAAGAAAAAAGAACAGCTTTTGGTAATCTGCAACTTTACGCCAGTCCTGTATGAGAATTTTAAAGTGGGCGTCCCTTTTGAGGGAAGCTATAAAGAGATTTTCAATAGTGATTCAGAACGGTATGGAGGAACCGGATGCCTGAATAAAAAAGTTTTGCGTACAAAAGAAGTGAGCTGGGATGGAAGGGAAAATTCAATTACAATTGATGTTCCCCCATTTGGAATCTGTATTTTCAACAGTACGCCAAAACAGCATTCTTAAAAAGTGAAAAGGCATAGCAATACAGGAGGGGTTATGAAAGGATTATTCGTCCAGGCAGCTTCTGCGCTGACACCAATACCGTTTCCTACGCCAACACCGTCACCTCATCCAACACCATCGCCAACACCGGCTTATTCGCCAACGCCAACGCCGGTTTCAATTGAAGATTTGACAGAAACTTTAAATTCTGCTGCCAGCGATGAGGAAAAGAGGAACTTCCTAATGGAGTTTTTATTGTCGCAAAGGGACGTCCTTTTCAGTTTTGCAAAGACATTGCTTTTTGCCATTATTATTTTTATCATTGGAAGAAGGCTTGTAAAATTTTCTTTAAGGATGACGCAGCGTTGGATGGTAAAACATGAAGTGGAAATCAGTGTGCAGAAGTTTGTAATGTCACTTGCGAATTTTAGTTATCATCTTGTACTTATTTTTATTGTTGCATGGATTCTTGGTATTGGGGCGACAATTGTCGCTATTATTGGTTCTGCCGGCCTTGCGATTGGGCTTGCCTTGCAGGGAAGCCTTTCAAACCTAGCAGGCGGCGTTTTGATTTTGGCATTAAAGCCTTTTAAAATTGGGGAATATATATCGGTGGCAGGAGTAGAAGGAACCGTAGATTCCATAGATATTTTTTATACGCATCTTTCTACAACAGATAATAAGGTAATTGTAATACCTAATGGAACAATTACAAATTCAACGATTACAAATACGACAAATGTCTCGAAGCGTATGTTAATTATTGATTTTATGGTACCATATGAAATGGATGTGGAGAAGCTGCGGGAGACTTTGACAGAGGTAATGCGGGAAGATCAGCTTCTTTGCCAGGATGACCCAATGGCAGTTGTAATCAGCAGGCTGTCTCCGCTAAAAGTACAGATGCAGATGAAGGCATGGGTAAAAACCGAAGATTATTGGGAAGCAAGATATGGACTGATGGAGAAATTGAAAGATATGATAGGAGAAAACCGGGCTTGTGGGAATGGTGGAAATCAGCTATAATAGCGGGAGGATTATGAAAGCGCAGAAAGCAGCGCGGAAAAGAGGTAAGGTGTGATTAGTATTTTCCGGACAGATGACAGAATTATTCATGAAGAAAAAGAATTAAGTTCTGGTGCGTGGGTAAATATGATAAACCCTACGGTAACAGAGGGAGAAGAAATCGCAAAAGAACTGGGGATTGACCTTCATGATTTGCTTGCAGCGTTGGATGAGGAGGAAAGCTCCCGTGTGGAACTGGAAGATGGCTACACACTGATTCTCGTGGATATACCTGCTACAGAAATACGCCATGAAAAAGAAGCATACAATACCATCCCGCTTGGCATTATCCTGACACAGGATGTCATTATCACAGTATGCACAGAGGAGACGCCTGTATTGCAGGCATTTGTAAATGGGAGGGTAAAAGAGTTCAGCACAAAAAAGAAACTGCGGTTTGTATACCAAATTTTGTTCCGTATTTCGACACAGTACCAATACTGCCTTCGTATTATTGATAAAAAAAGGACAGAAATTGAAGAACGGATAGATTATAATACAGAAAATGTAGATTTAATTGATTTACATGCACTGGAATCTACCCTGGTTTATTTTGCAACGTCACTCCGGGCAAATGGCGCTGTCCTTGACCGTTTGACAAGGTATAAAAGGTTAGAACAGTACCCGGAAGATAAGGACTTGCTTGGCGATGTCATTGTGGAAAACCGCCAGGCGATAGAGATGACTTCCATTTACCGAGACATTATTAACGGGACAAGGGAACTAATGTCTTCGGTTCTTGATAACCGCTTAAATAATGTAATGAAGGCGCTTACCTCAGTTACATTGGTTATGGGTATCCCAACTTTGATTTCAGGGCTTTATGGCATGAATGTAAATACCCAGTGGATGCCGCTTTCCAATGCACCATATGGTTTTGGGATTATCTGCGCTATGGTTGCCATAATCTGTATTGTAATGTTATTTATCTTAAAAAAGAAAAAGCTCTTTTAGAACGTGTTTGAAAATTGCTTTTTGCAAGATGTGTTTCACACTTTGTGGAAGATTTGTTCCAAAGCTTGGATATTATAAAGCGCACCATAAACGGTGCGCTTTTTGGCGTGCCACAATTTTGCTTTTCCTTCTTTTAAATTCTGTTTTCCAGACGTCCTTTTACTGGTATCAAAATTGCTGCGCCGATTAATCCATACAAAAAAGGAATCAACGTGACTGCCATATTTGCTGTAAAGGTGCTAAGATCCATGGAGTTCGTTGTCAGCCATAAAAGGTAAATTGAAAAAAACAGGGTGCAAAAACCGCCTGCGGTAATTAACGATTTCATTGCAAGGGAAAGAGCCATAATGGCTTTCTGGGCTTCTTTTATGCTTTCTGGCTTGCGGCGGCGTAAAAAGGAAAACGCATTTTTAAAGTCTTTCGTATGTCCTGTGAAAAATAAAGTAAGGTACAAATAAAAAAGCATTGCGATTAGGGAGGGCAAATCAAGATAGAAAGCAATTGGGAAATTTGCCTGTGAAGCAGAAGTCATAATCAACATAAGTAATATCAGTATATTCCCCATAACCCATGTAACTGTCCGTAATATATTTCCGCGTGTATTTTCTTTTTTCTGGTTTTCAGTTTCCTGTATCAGATTCATCATATTCTCCTCCGCCTTTCTGGAGTACGCATCTTCTGTCAGATGTTCTCCTGATAATAATTCATTTACATTAATTTCTAACAGTTCGCAAAGAGGCATCATAATGGAGATATCTGGTAACCCTTTGCCACATTCCCATTTTGAAATTGCCTTATCGCTGATACCAAGCGCCTCGCCAAGCTGTTTTTGTGTCATTTGTTTCTCTTTCCTTTGTGCTGCGATAAATTCCCCTATTTTTTTCTGTTCCATATTAATCCCCCATGCCGCGTTTTTTGCGGCTTAAATAATGTTGAAAAATGCTGTTTTGGCAATTTTCCTGTCTGAAATAGTAATTATTGTTGGACAGCCTTTTCTGCTGTCTTACAATCAATTTCGCATTTCGCATTGTTTTATCTTTTCCTCCTTTCGTTCCTGGCTCTGGGTATAGTATACAGTGGGAGTCCTTTTTCTGTAAACCGACAGGCAGTAGAAGAAGGGTAGAATTTTTTGTTGTGTTTCCCTAAAATACAAGGAAAAAGAGGACTCTACGTTCCGTAGAATCCCATAGGATAATAAAATATGTTTCCTATGGGATGTTTTAGGTGGCGGTATGTACTTTTAGAAGTATAGGCACATGGCAAGATAGCCGCAGCCCCAATGGAGAATAGCGCAGCCCCACATATTTCCATGGCGTTCAAATAAGTAACCAAGGGAAATGCTTAGTGCAAAGGCGCTGAGCATAAAAATAAAACCAAATGGAAGATGCATCAGTGAAAAAAGGAGCGAAGTCAGCAAAATGCCAAAAGCTTTCTGGTATTTCACCCGCATCAGTGATTTTATGCTGGTCTGTATAACGCCGCGTGCTAAAAATTCCTGGAAAACCGCGGTAAACAGATAAATACGTGCTCCCCGCAGGGAACCGCCGATAAAACGGCTTTTAATCTGGACGCCGAAGAGCGTAAGGATTAGCTTTGATAATATAAGCAGGAAGCATCCTGCCAAAAGGAGAATCCCTGTTTCTATCAGGCATTTTTTAAAAGTCTGGCGTTTTGGGATTAGTCCAATATCACGCAGCGAAAGGCTGGTGCAGAAAAAAACCTCCAAAAAAAGTAAAAATGCCATCCCTTCGATTAAAAGGGTATAAAAAGATGTCTTTAAAGGCAGGTGCAATGTAAACTGCAGAAGGCTCCAAAGAGAAAGGTAGAGGCTGATACAGAAAATCAGACCTGCAAAAATATAGGCACAGTCATGTTTATGCTGTGTCAGGAATCGTTGTTCAGTTATATCATCAAAAAGGATAACCATCCCTGGAAAGGCGTCATAACGGCCAAGGATAGCGTCTTCTGGCTGAATCAGGCTGATATCAATGGTAAAGTACTGCACTGTATTATCATGCTGATACTTTACGGTTGTCTTTTCTGTAACAGCATTTTTATTGAGGGTATTTAAAAAAAGCCGGTTAAAAGCCCTGTTATTTTTATTAGCCAAAAAAAGTTCTTCAAAGGACTGGTTTTTCATCTGTTCAAATGGGGTGGAAAAAATTTTTTCACAGGCAGAATTCATATAGGTAATTTGCCCATTGTGATTGACTGTCATAATGCCGTCACTCATATTTTCAAAAATCATTTCTTTTTGAGAAGAGGAAAGAATGGATGTACCTGAGGAATCCATATTAATTGACCGTCCTTTCTTTTTTTTGCTGGTAAGCAGGTTTGCCTAATTCATGTAAAACCATAGCGATTGCAGTTATCCCGGCCATGAGATCGGCAGCCGGCCCTGCATACATAATCCCGTCTATCCCCATAAATATAGGAAGTAAAAGGATAAGGGGAAGCAGGAATATAATCTGCCTTGTCAGGGATAAGAAAACGCCGCCTTTTGGTTTCCCGATTGCTGTAAAAAAGTTTGAAGTAATCGGCTGCAGGAAGTTTAGGAATGTAAAGAAAAGAAAAATCCTAAAGTAATTTTTAGCAAAGGCATAATATTCCCTGGAGCCGTCCCCAAACAGAGAAATAATCTTTTCTGGGATAAGCTGGAAAAGGGCAAAAGCAGTCAGCGCAAGAAAACAGCCGCATCCTGCGGCAAGCAGGTATGCCCTTTTGACGCGGTAATATTTTGCCGCACCATAATTAAAACTGACGATTGGCTGCAGCCCTTGGGAAATGCCTATAATAAAAGCAAGAAATACCTGGTTTACTTTTGTAATAATGCCAGCGCAGGCGATAGGGATTGCTTCACCATAGACAGAAAGCGAACCATAGTATTTCAGCGATTTGTTCATTACAATCTGCACTACCATCATGGCAAGCTGGTTGCTGCACGGGGCGGCGCCAAGCGACAGGATTCTTCCGGTATACTCCCTATGTGGCAGGAAGTGTGCTGTATGCAGGGAGATGTTTTTGGCATGGAAAAGCATATACAGCGCCATGCCACCGGAAATAACCTGCCCAATCACAGTTGCAGCAGCAGCGCCTGACATGCCCCAATGGAAGCCAAAAACAAAAAGGGCGTCAAGTACGGTATTGATAACTGCACCTGTAAGGTTGCAGGCCATCGCAAATTTTGGCCGGCCATCTGCCCGGATTAAATGGCCACCCCCGGTTGCCAGGATTAAGAATGGGAAACCAAAGGATACAATTCGTGTATATGGCTTTGCATAAGGCAGAACATTGTCTGGGGAGCCAAAAAAGGTGAGAAGCGGCCCAAGGAAAAGCTGTGTAACAAGGCAGAGTAAAATACCACAGCTAACTAGCATGGTAACAGCATTTCCAATAAAATAAGGTGCTTTTTTTGCCTGTTCAGGGACAGACTGGCCTTTCCCAAGTGCAATATTAAAGGAAGAAGCGCCGCCAATCCCAAAAAGCAGCGCAATTGCAATGCAAGAGATTGACAGCGGGAAACTGATATTTGTCGCCGCGTTGCCAAGTTCGCCGATGCTCTGCCCAATAAAAAACTGGTCTACAATATTATATAAGGAACTGACAAGCATTGCTATAATGCTTGGGACAGCAAATTCTGCTAATAACTTGTGTATCTTCTTTATACCGAGTGGATTAGGATTCATGACAATTCTCCTTAGAATGATAACTTTATATATCTATGATACGTTTAAAAAAGAGTATTGTCAATGTATTTAGTCTGTCAGGGCAGGGCGGCAACATTAACTTTTTGATGATTCATGGACAATTGTAAAAAGTAAATGCTGTTGCCCTGGCTGTCAGGGAATGGGTAATAAAGTGTTAGAAATTTGATAGACTTTGTTATTTGATTATGCTATACTTATTTTGATATGATAATTTAATTTCATGATGGGGGTGATTGTATGCCGTCTACTAATTTAGAGATAACAAAAGCTGCTATTGATGATTTCAAAGAGATTCAAGAATATATGTTGCTAGCGAAAGAAGAAAATGCAGAAAAGACATATGCAAAATTGAAAAAAAAATATCTTTCATTGAAAGCAATTTTGAATGTCGCGGGTGTAAACCTTACAGATATCGATGAGATGAAAGAATAGAATTAAATAGTAAATAATAAGGGTGCAAGGTCTTTCAAATAAGCGCCCTTTTATAGTGATATGATATTTAACCGCTTCACAAAAGCGGACTCGTTCGCTATACTAATTGAGCTTCACAAAGTGAGGCATGGAGTATAATATGGAGAAGTAAGGTGGGGTATGGAGATTATGAAGGAGGAAAAATGAATGAAACTATTAATGGTCCGGCATGCAGACCCGGATTATTCTATTGATTCCCTGACAGAAAAGGGCTGGAAGGAGGCAGAACTTTTATCTGGAAGGCTGTCTAAACTTACGGTAAAGGAATTTTATGTCTCACCGCTTGGCAGGGCAAAAGATACGGCTTCTTTTACTTTAAATAAGACAGGGCGTACGGCGGTAGAATGTAGGTGGCTGCGGGAATTTGACGGGCATATTATCCGGCCGGATACAGGGACGGAAAAGATTCCGTGGGATTGGCTTCCGGCTGACTGGACAGTGCAGGAAGAATACTACCAGCGTAGCCTATGGCATCAGACAGATGTAATGAAAGCAGGGCAGATTCAGAAAGAGTATGATTGGGTGATAGAAGGATTTGACGGATTGCTGGAAAATCATGGTTACAAAAGGGAAAAAAATTATTACCGCGTGCTGCAGGCAAATACTGACACAGTCGTATTATTCTGCCATTTTGGCGTGCAGTGCGTGATGCTGTCCCATTTGCTTAGCATTTCACCAATGGTACTCTGGCATGGCTTTTGTGCAGCGCCATCTTCCGTAACAACGATAAATACGGAGGAACGCAGGGAAGGGATTGCGTCCTTCCGTATCAGTTCTTTTGGGGATATTTCCCATCTGTATGCAGCAGGGGAAGAACCGGCGTTTGCGGCAAGGTTTTGTGAATGTTATAGAAACCAAGAAGAAAGGCACGATTAGATTGGAGGGTAGTGTGAAAAATACATCTAAGGCAGCAAAAAACACTGCCTAAGATATATTAAGTTTCACACAGGAAAAATGCAGAAGCAGCATTTTTCTAATGCGAACTTGTTCGCTATACTATTTGAGCCGCCAAAGGCGGCATGGGGGATTATTATGAAGTATAAAGAACTGGAACGGGATGCGAAACTTGGAAACCAGCGGGCGAAAAAGATATTGGAAGAACGCAGGGGCTGTCTTGAAACACTTCCAATACGGGATGCGATGGGCTGCTCTTTGACATGGTGCCCAAACGCCATCCCACAGCAGCTTTTGGATGACATTGACCGGATGTATGGCAATATATCTATCACTAATATAGATACCGATATATCCATTGAAGAGGAATCTTTCCATAGCTGCCGGATTGAAGGGGCTGACACGACGCTAGAGGAATTGTTTGATGTATTCCGGGCAAAGCGGACAGAGAAAAAAGGCGATAAGATGATCCTAAATACATACCGTGCAGTAAAATACCTGAATATCAGTAATAAACGTGATGTGGACACTCTTATTGATTTGTGGAAGATTGTGACAGATGGTGTTTGCGACAATCCGGGCCTTTCTGGGGAAAAGTTTAGGAAAGGGGTCGTTGTGGTCGGAACGCACCAAGCGCCGGAGGTAGAGCTTTTAGATTACTGCATGAAGCAGTTTTTTAGCTTTTATCATGGGGAAAATATAGAATCCCCTTATATTAAAGTGGGAATCATTCATTTTTATTTTGTCTATATGCATCCTTTTTGTGATGGGAATGGGCGCATATCACGCCTTTTGACTTCAGATTTTCTGATTCATTCTGGCCTGGATAATTTTAGCGCGCTTACTTTGAGCAAAACGATTAATGAAACAGCGCCTGCTTATTATCAGGCTTTGGAGGACAGTGAAAATGGATTCCATGATATTACGCCATTTATTCAGTATATGTTAAAAACGGTTTATGATAACCTGTATGAAGTGCTGAAAGGGCAGGAGAAGTATGTAGTAAGGCATACGGACTGGGAAGAGGTGCTAACGTGAAACGGAAAGAAAAAATTTTTAGGGAGGCAGACGGGGAATATAACGAATTTTTGGAAAAAGGAGAGGGATTTATACAAAAAAAGGTGGAAAAACACCGGAAAAAACGCTGGAAGCGCCTGGTCAGTACCCGTTCCATGTATATTGGCGCGCTCTTTTTTGCCTTGCTTGCTGCAGGGATTACTTACAGCGGCGTTTTAGAAGAAACGGATTTACGGATAAGCGATTCCATCCATCAACGTATCAATAGGAAACGTAGTATTTCTGCAATTAAAATTATAGCAATTGATGATAAAACAATAGATTATTTTGGGGAGTATGAGGACTGGTCAGGTATCTGGATGGCGGCTTTTTTAGAGAAGCTGAACCATTCCCCGGAGAAGGCTCCGCAGGTAATCGGGATTGATTTAGACTGCAGCAAAGAAAGAGACAGCGTGGGGGCGGAACGGCTTGTAAAAACATGCAGTAAATATGATAATATCTGTATTGGCGCGCCTGTCATTTCTGAAAGAAAAAAGGATGTTAAAGAAGAACCGGCTTCTTTACATGAAATGCAGGAAATGGATGTAAAAATGCCTTTTGCTGCACTAAAGGATGAAGTTGTGACAGGAATCAGCAACAATACAATTGTTTCAAAAGATGGGTATGTACGGAGTGCAGTAGCCGGGACTACTTTAGATGGCACAAAGATGGACAGTTTTGCTGTGGCGATTTATAAATTATACCGCACCGGCAGGGGATTAGAGTATACCCTTCCTAAAGTGGATGCTGAGCAGACGTTTTCCTTTACATATACAAAACAAAGCGAAGATTACAGCATATATTCCTTTTATGATGTAATCAGCGGAAAGATAAGCACAGATGTTTTTACAGATGGAATTGTACTTTTGGGGGATTATACAGATACCAGCACAACGCTGAAAGTACCAAACCAGCGTAATATGCAGATGCAGGAAGTTGAAGTGCAGGCAAATATTTTAGAAGCGCTTATGCAGCAAAGAACCGGGCAGCCGGCCTCAAAAGCTTTTATGGCAGTGTTTTATGCAATATTTATCAGCCTCTTTTTTATTGCAACTTCTTATAGTTCCGGCCCGCTAACTGTCATTATCGCTTTATTGATCAATGTAGCCCAGCTTGCAATTTGTGTATATATTAACAGGTTTGGTTATTATGTTACGGTGCTAATCCCAATGATTTTAATTGTTGCCGTAGTGCTTTGCAATCTTTTCCTGCGTTATATAATCGTCCTTCAAAATAAATGGGCGGTAGAACGCGTATTTACAAAATATGTGGATAAAAGCGTGGTGGAAGAGCTTTCCAGGGGGGGCTTGATGGAAGCGCGCATTGGGGTGGAACGGAAGGATATTGCAGTAATGTTTGTGGATATCCGCGGGTATACTTCTTTGTCAGAAAGCCTTCTTCCGGAACAGATTGTTGAAATTTTAAATTATTACCTGGATCTTGTTGCAAAAGCTGTCTTGAAGTATCAGGGGACTTTGGATAAATTTATTGGTGATGCTGCAATGGCAGTCTTTAATTCCCCACGAAACCTGGAAGATTATGAGATGCACGCAGTCTGTGCCGCATGGGAACTTCTGTCAAGTGCGGAAGAGTTAAACCATATATGCCGGGAACGATGTGGGAAAGAAGTGGCGTTTGGGATTGGAATCCATTGCGGGGAGGCAGTTATTGGCAATATTGGCTCTGAAATGCGGATGGATTATACAGCGATTGGGGATACCGTAAATACAGCTTCCCGTTTGGAGGGAGTTGCGCCGCCGGGGCAGATTTTAATCAGCAAAGAAATGAAAGACAGGCTTGGTGATAAAATCACATCTTTATTTGCTGGGGAATTTGAATTAAAAGGGAAGCAGAATAAAGTGTTGGCGTATACCGTACTGGGTATACAAGAAGAATTTAGGGAACAGTTTCGTGGATAAGAATATATACAGGGAAGGAGAAGGTATCGTGTGTAAATTATATTGTATACCGTCATTAAAACGGCTGGAGGATTTTGTTGCATTTTCTAAAGAGTATCAGGCAGGATTTGAATATAATGACTTTTTTGTTCCTGCCCTTTTAGATGATGAAATTGCGAAGGAACGTGCAATGCAAGCATATCTTAGTGCTGGAAGGGACTGTTCCCAGGACACAATGCATGGGGTTTTCCTAGATGTCTGTGTTAACAGCACTGACCCTAAAATATTTGAGGTAAGTGATTACCGTATCCGCCAGTGCATGGATATTGCAAAAAGGATGGGGTTAAAGGCTGTGATATTCCATACAAATTACATAGTAAATTTTCTGTTACAGTCGTATATTGACACTTGGCTGCAAAGAAATGAGGAATACTGGCGGAAAATATTGGAGGAATATCCGGACCAGATGATTTATATTGAGAATATGTTTGATGAAGCGCCAATACTTCTCCGCCAGCTTGCCCGGAATATGGAGGACCAGGAGCGTTTTGGCGTGTGCCTTGACGTGGCGCATGCATTTATTTCAGGAAGCCCGATTGAGCCGTGGTTTACCGCATTAAAACCATATATCAAGCATGTGCACCTGAATGATAATGATGGAAGGGAAGATTTACACCTTCCGGTGGGAAGCGGTTCATTTGACTGGGAGGAATTTAATCAGTGGGGGCGTTCCATTGAGAAAAAACCATCTTTTTTAATAGAAGTCAGGACATTTGAAGATTTACAGCGTTCTGTGCAGTATATGGAAGAGCACAAGATTTTTCCGTTTATATAGGTTGGCGGAAGGAGATGGATATGAAAAATCTAGCCCTGTACTTTTTGTGCCTGGTGCAGATTTGGTAGATGGAACGCCAATATATGATATAAAACCATACTTAGCATATGCCGATTGCCATCCCAATGCTACATGTGGTTTTTTGGATGATGCCAGGGAGAAATTGCTGGAAGTCGAAATTTCTGGGCATTTGCCGGAAAAACTTCCATACAGCAAAAGGGAGGCTTTGCGGCAGGTATTGGCTTTAGATCCACGTCCATCTTACCGGGAGGATGGGAAACGGATTTATGGATTTGGTTTTGCTGGGTATGAAATCCGTTTCCGTGTACAGGGGAATTATCTGACAGTAGAGGAAATTGAACCATGATGCATCGGCACATGTATTTTATTGTGTTTCTTTTGTAGCCGCCGGGCTTTCGGGGCTTGCTATCAGATGCTGGCGCCCTTCTGCATCCATTTCATAATTGTCTTTGTAAATTAAATCAGACATTTTAACCAGGGTAAACCCTTTTTCCTGTAACCCGTCAATTAGGCTTTCCAACGCTTCTGCCGTGTGTCTTGCCCCATTATGGCAGAGGATGATTGAGCCATTTCCAAGATGCTTGTGGTTTAAAACATTGGATAGGATTGTTTCAACGCCATAGTCTTTCCAGTCCAGGGAATCTACATCCCATTGGATTGGGTAATAACCGCAGGCATTTGCACTTTCTATTAGGGTATCATTATAATCGCCATATGGCGGCCTGAAAACTTGCATATCTACGCCGGTCAGCTCTTTTACTTTTTCATGCGGCGCCATTATTTCTTCTTTGCATTCTTCAGCAGAAAGGGTGGACATCTGTTTATGGTTTTGGCTATGGTTCCCAAGCTCATGCCCTGCTTTGCTGATTGCCTTCACGTCATCAGGATATTTTTCAATCCATCCGCCAGTCATGAAAAATGTGACATGTACTTTTTTCTTTTTCAAGATATCTAGGATTTTTTTGGTATCTTCATTTCCCCATGCGGCGTCAAAACTTAACGCCACTTTTTTTTCACTTTGTTCCACACAGTAAATCGGAAGCTTCTTATTGGAAATCCTACTGCCAGAAGTGGAGGTGTGGGGCTGTATGGCATTTTTCTGCCCATACCCAATAGCAATCCCGGAAAGCAGGATAACAGAGAGGACGACAAGCCCACTGCGGATAAAGGTGCTTATATTTGCCAGTTCCTTGTCAATATTAAAATCGGGGGTTGGATTTGCTTCTGTTTTTGGAAAATGGGTTCCAGAAAAGAATTTAGAAAAATGTTTCATAGTCTGCCTCATTTCTGTAAAGTGAGTTTTGTTCACGTTTTATTCACAGTATATGAAAAAGGGCAGGGGGGTATTCTATTTATCCTTTTATTTCCAGATAACAGGCTGGCTATGGTACTCATCAGGCCGAGAGCAGCCCAATGCATTTTTTTGCACCTGGCGGTACAGGTTTGAGGCATAGATATCTTTCTGGTACATCCAGAGGGCATAGGAAAGAAATCCTGGGAAGGCTTCCTCTGTATCAGCATAATAGTTTGTTATATTCTGTAGGCCATCGGCAGGTTTTGTAATGATTGGGATTTTTGCCTGTATACGCAAAAGGCTGCTCTTCCCCCGCAAAAAGCCTAGAAGACGGGCATATGGGACAAATGGTGCAGGGATTAAGCCCTCTGCCTGCTTTTGGAAAAGTGGGTTCTCTATATGGAGCAGGCAACGGAGCAGTATACGGCTGATACGGCTGTAGGTATATTGTTTTGTTTTGGTTTGTGCGATAAATTGCGAATATCCAGCATAGGCAGGGAACTGATTTTTTATGCGGTGAAAAATCTCATCTGTCATATCCAGGATATTTTTGTCTTTTTCTGTAAGATTGCTTAAGCGGTAGTATAAGAGGCTAGAAAAATAGTTTTCTGTTATAGGGTAATGGTTTGGGTATTGTTCAAGGAGGGAAGTTACATTTTGTGGCACAGCAGCAGCTATAGAGGTTAAAAACTTCTTAGGTTCTTCAAAGCTTTTTATCCGGATAGCGGAAGCGGAAGAAAAAGCGCCAGAAAGTTTTTGGCTGTGGTAGCCGCTGCCATTACGCAGGATTGGGATTGGGATAAGCGGGCTGTCCAAAAGGGAAATTGCCTTTAAATATTCTATTGCCAGGATATTATTCGGAGCGGATAGCAGCGCAGCACAGGCCTCTTTTTGGCTGGAAAAAATGCTGCAGAGCGCTTTTTGCCTTGCAACAGGGTAAGAATCGCCTTTGGCTATACAGTTGGCAACGGTCTGTTCAAATTCCTTGGAAGGCTTTACAAGGAAGGCAGCGATTTCCTGTAACAGGGCAAGTTCACTGCTTTCACATCCAAAACAGATTCCATCTACAAAACTAAGTGAAGTGAAAAGGGATATCCCTGCCATGGCAAAAGTTTCAGCGCTGGCGGTGGCAAAGGACGCCGGAAGTTCAAAAACGCAGGCCGCACCGCAAGAAAGAGCCATTTTTGTGCGCAGATACTTGTCTGTCCAGGCAGGCAGGCCGCGCTGGATATAGTCGCCACTCATTGCAATCACAATATTTTGTGCCCCGGTGCTTTTTTTTATCTGTTCTATCTGGTAAAGATGCCCATTGTGGAATGGGTTGTATTCTGCAATAATGCCAACGGTATTCATATTGTCCCTCCAAGTTGTTTTAAGGTTACTATTCGCGGATTTGGTAATATTTTACTAGACAAAGAAAAATGAATCAAGTATACTTTAATACAGTACGATTAAACGGCCTATCAGGGTTAGCTGTCCACGGCATCCCAAATAAGTGATTTCCTGAAATTATCCGTGAATGGCAGCCTGCCAGGGCAGAAAGAGGTTAAAAATGAGAATTTTAGTAGTGAATTGCGGCAGCTCGACATTGAAGTTCCAGTTAATTGATTCTGAAACTGAAGAAGCGATTGCATCTGGCCTTTGTGAGCGCATTGGATTAGATGGAAGCATTACCTATAAAGCACATGGCGAAAAATACGAATTGGAATTTGCGCTGCCAGACCACGGGGTTGCTATAAAGAAGGTATTGGACATGCTTTTGGATGAAAAGCTGGGTGTATTAAGCTCTTTGTCTGAAATTAATGCGGTTGGGCACCGCTTGGTGCATGGCGGTGAGAAGTTTTCTTCTTCCGTTATTATTACAGAAGAAATCATCCGGGAAATCGAATCTTGCAATGATTTGGCTCCATTGCATAATCCGGCGAACCTGCTTGGGGTTCGTGCCTGCCAGAAGGTAATGCCGGGTGTCCCAAATGTTGCAGTATTTGATACGGCATTTCACCAGACCATGCCCAAGAAGGCTTATTTATACGGCCTTCCAAGAGAATATTATGAGAAATACGGCGTACGCCGTTATGGTTTTCATGGGACAAGCCATAGTTTTGTTTCAGACCGCCTTGCAAAGATTGCAGGCTTAGATAAAGAACATTCTAAAATGATTATCTGCCATATCGGGAGCGGAGCAAGCATTTCTGCAGTGAAAGACGGGAAAAGCATTGATACAAGCATGGGGATGACTCCTTTGGAAGGGCTTGTGATGGGAACACGTTCCGGGGATATTGACCCTGCAATCCTTGAATACATCTGCGAAAAAGAAAATATTTCTGTTAGTGAATTAACCTCTATTTTAAATAAAAAGTCGGGAGCATTGGGGCTTTCCGGCATTTCTAGCGACTACCGTGATTTGCTGGCAGCGGCTGAAGACGGGGATGAAAATGCCAAGGATGCGTTAGAAGTTGTCGTATACCGGATTACAAAATATATTGGCGCATATTTTGTGGCGTTGGGCGGGGTAGATGCAATTGCATTAACCGCAGGGGTTGGCGAAAATAGTATGAAGATGCGGGAAAGAATTTTAAACAGCCTTGGCGCATTAGGAATTGTGATGGATCCTGAGGCAAATGCCGTAGCAGGGGAGGAGATTTTACTGACAAAACCAGAAAGCAAAATACCAGTATGGGCTGTCCCTACTAATGAAGAACTTGCAATAGCAAGAGAAACGGCAAGGCTTGTATAAAACAATATAAGGAGACTTTAAGGGAAACGGCAAATTTCTTTTTTGGAATTAGCTGCACATATTACTAGAGATACTACGAAACTTACTTAAATTTCGGTGAAATATGTCTTTACCTAAGGCTTTCTTTTTGTTATGATTATAAAATAACCGAAAAAATATAAAGGGGGCTATTGTATGGCACAAAATCCAATTGTAACGATGGAAACGACGGCAGGTGTAATTAAAGCGGAGCTTTATCCGGAAATTGCGCCAAACACAGTAAATAACTTTATTTCGCTGATCCAGAAGGGATTTTATGATGGACTGACTTTCCACAGGGTAATTGAAAACTTCATGATTCAGGGCGGAGACCCGGATGGGAATGGTACTGGCGGGCCAGGTTATTCTATTAAAGGAGAATTTTCTCAAAATGGTTTTGAAAATAACCTGGAACATAAAAGGGGCGTACTTTCCATGGCTCGTTCCCAGATGCCTGATTCTGCAGGTTCACAGTTTTTTATTATGCATAAGGATGCCCCACATCTGGATGGCGCATATGCTGCATTTGGAAAAGTAACGGAAGGGCTGGAGGCTGTTGACCAGATTGCATCAACGAATATTGATTACAGGGATGCGCCGCTGGAGCCACAGATTATGACAAAAGTAACAGTAGAAACTTTTGATGGGGAATACCAGGAACCGGTAATGTGCTAAATATACAATAAAACATTGTAACTGCCTTTTATAAAATTACAGTTTTATAAAAGGCAGTTTTCATATGTAGTGTTATTGTTTAGAGGATAGAGTGTATTTGCGTTTTGCTTTTTGCAAGAGCCAAACATGCTCTGGGAAGGAGATTTGAATATATGATACATTTTGGGATACTTGGGGCAGGTGAAATCGCCCGTAGATTTTTAGACGCCGTACGGCAGACAAAAGATGGGGATGTGATAGCAGTAGCAAGCAGGGATAGCAATAGGGCAAAAGCATGGGCAGAAAAAGAGCATCTGGGGGTATTTTATGGCAGTTATGATGAACTGCTGGCAAATCCGCAGATAGATGTGGTTTATATTGCAACAACTACCAATGCCCATTATAAAAACATCCTGCAATGCCTTTTGGCAGGCAAACATGTCCTTTGTGAAAAATCAATGGTCTGCACATATGAGCAGGCAAAGGAAGTCTGCGCTTTAGCAAAAGAAAAGAAGCTTTTTCTAATGGAAGCTATGTGGAGCAGGTTTTTGCCAAAGACTGCTGCTGTACGAAACTGGATTGCAGAAGGCAGGATTGGCAGGGTAAACCTGATGCAGGCAACAATTGGGTGGAAGGCAGATATAACTTATAATAAACGGCTCTTTCTGCCAGAACTTGGCGGCGGCGCCCTTTACGACATTGGGGTTTATCCGCTTGAGCTTCTGCCTTATTTTGTAAACCAGAAGATTGTGGGGCTGCAGCCGCTAATGAAACGCTGCGATACAGGTGTAGATGATATTTCAAGCCTAAACCTAATGTTAGAGGGCTGCTTTGCCAATATCCAATGCTCTTTTACTACAAAACTGCCAGAGGATGTATATATTTATGGAGAAGAAGGTTATATCAAGATTCCTAAAATCCATTATGGAAACCAGGCTATCTTATATGGGCATGATGATAAATCCAAAGACCATTTTGAAGGAGGCCTGGAAAATGGATTTGTATATGAAGCAGAGGAGGTGATCCGCTGTATCCAAAACGGACAGTTGGAAAGCACAGTTTGCCCACATGAAATGACATTGGATGCCGCTATGTGGATTGATAATGTATTGGCTTGCACTAAAAATTAAAGACTCCTGGACATATGTAAAGGAGAAGCAAACGGTTGCGCAAAGTTGCCTTGCATATTGTATAAAATTAATAAAAAATAGAGGGAAATTTTGTAAAAATCTATGAATTGTCTCTAAAGAAGGATGATGTTATACTATAAATGAACAAGCGGTTGCGCTTTGTTCAGGAAACCGCACATGGTTATTTCCTGCCAGAAAATGCTGGCAGGAAGCTAAAATTAGGGTGTGTAATACGCTCTGGGAAAGGACAGGAGGAAATCTATGAAGAAAACATGGAAAAAGGCATGGGGCATCATCCTTGCGCTTGCATTAGTACTTACAGCTGCTGCCATGCCGACAGCTTCTCAAAATGCAAGTGCAGCAGGAAGCGGCTTTACTCTGTATTTCTACAGTGAAGGGGAGGCATCGCTTTATCTGAACATCTGGAACCATGCAGGCCTTGAGTTTGCATCTGACGCTGTGACAAGCGGTGACTGGGGATGGGATTACAAGCAAGGGGTATTGCAGCCAGTTGCAGGTAATGCAGGCTGGTATTCTATCGGCCTTACTGTATTAGATGCAGCTGGCAATGATGGGTTTGATATCTATAATGGTGGAAATGCAGATGGCAATAAGGTAGCTACTTATGATAACCAGTGGAATAATGTAACAGATTATGCAGTATTGGTTGGTGGTTCAAAAGACGCTTATGCAGTAAAGGGCGAAACCGTTTATACAGATTTGGCTGCGGCAGGGCTTGTAATTGATGGAAGCAATGAGCCAGCACAGCCGACAGAACCAGCAGAAACAGTAAAACCTGCAGAATCTGAGCTTTATGTAGGAAGAATTCCGAATATGGGGGATGATTTTATACGCGGCGCTGATATTTCTTCGGTATATTCAGAATACCAGAGCGGTGTGAAATACTATGATTTCTCTGGGAAGGAACTTGTTTTTTCTTCTACATCCGGTGAAAAGACATTTTTTGATTTCCTAAAGGAAAGCGGCCATAACTGGGTGCGTATCCGTGTCTGGAATAATCCATATGACGCTAGTGGGAATGGTTATGGCGGCGGAAACAATGACCTTGCAACAGCAAAGCTAATTGGGAAAGCTGCTACAGACGCCGGGTTAAAGGTATTGATTGACTTCCATTATTCTGATTTTTGGGCTGACCCGAATATGCAGGGGGCTCCAAAGGCATGGAAGGATTTTGGATTAACGAAAAAGGCAGAGGAATTAAAGAAATTTACATCAGAAAGCCTTGTAGAATTATTTGCTGCAGGGGTAGATGTTGGGATGGTTCAGGTCGGAAATGAAACAAATAACGGCCTCTGTGGTGAAACTGTAAAAGAAAATATCTGTACATTGTTCAATGCAGGAAGCAGCGCAGTCCGTGAGGCAGCAAATGCTGTAAAAAAAGAGGTTTTGGTGGCAATCCATTATACAAATGTACAGGATGCAGGTTATTATGATACAGTTGCTAAGATGTTAGATGATAATAAGGTGGATTATGATGTATTTGCTACTTCCTATTATCCATTCTGGCATGGGACAACAGAAAATCTAACCGCTGTATTGAAAAAGGTTGCAGAAACTTACAATAAAAAGGTAATGGTTGCAGAAGTTTCTTATGCTTATACATTAAAAGATGGAGATGGACACAGCAATAATGTAAAAGAAGATGCAGAGGGCTTGGTGTTTCATTATGCAACGACTGTTCAAGGCCAGGCAAATGCAATTGCTGATACAATGCGTGCAGTGTGCAATATTGGCGCGGCAGGGCTTGGTACATTTTATTGGGAGCCTGCATGGATTCCAGTAAGTGTATATGATGAAACTGCCGCAAATGCAGCAGATATCCTTGCCGCAAATAAGGCAGCATGGGAAAAATATGGTTCTGGCTGGGCTTCTAGCTACTCTGCAGAATATGATCCAGATAATGCAGGGAAATGGTATGGAGGTTCTTCCTGGGACAATCAGGCAATGTTTGACTTTACAGGTAAGCCTCTGGAATCCATTAATGTTTACAAATATGTACTGACGGGCACTACAGCAAAAGCAAAGTTAGAGAGCGTTGATGACGTAAGCGTAGCTGTCCTTAGTGATGAAGACTGGAAGATGCCGGAAACCGTCCTGGCAAAATATACAGACAATTCTGAAAAGGAAGTTTCTGTAAACTGGGCAGAAGCAGATGTATCGGCTGCCAAGACAGGCGGTGTCGGTACTTACAAAATCCATGGGACAGTGGCGGCAGACGGGGCTTCTTTTGAGATACTCTGCACCCTGGAAGTTAAACAGCCAAATTTATTGAAAAACCCAGGTTTTGAAGAGGAAGATATGAGCGCATGGGTAATTAATGTAATCAGTGGCGGAGCTGACTGTGCAGGCAGGGTAGCAGACAGCAATAAACGTACTGGCGAATACAGCCTGAAATACTGGTCAGAAGAACCTGTAAACTTTACAGCAGAACAGACAGTGGCTCTAGATAAAGGCATTTACGAGCTGAGCGCATATAACCACGGCGCAGTAAGTGACAATGGCGAAAACGCCCTTTACCAGCTTTATGCTGTAATTGATGGAAAAGAATATACGGTAGATTCCTCTGTTACAAGCTGGCAGGTATGGGAAAACCCTACTATTTCGTCATTAAATGTGGCAAAGGACAATACAAAAGTTACCATCGGCATTAAGACAACAGTGAATGCAGGTGGCTGGGGTGCATGGGATGACTTCTATTTAAGGAAGACAGGAGATTTATCTGTCAGTGAGAAGGAAACACAAAGCATCTCTGGGAAGTCAGCATATACGAAGACATATGGTGCAAAAGCATTTACCTTAAATGCAAAAGCAGAAGGGGCGCTTTCTTATGTAAGCAGCAATCAGGCAGTAGCTTCTGTAGGCAAAGACGGGAAGGTAACTATCAAAGGTACAGGCAAGGCTGTTATTACAGTGAAGGCCGCTGAAACAGATAAATACCAGGCAGCTTCCAAAAAGATTACAATAACAGTTAAGCCGCAAAAGGTAAATGGCTTAAAGGTAAAAGCCGGCAAAAAGCAGCTTACTGTCAGCTGGAAAAAGGCAGCAAAGGCTTCTGGTTATCAAATCCAGTATTCTACAGCAAAGAACTTTAATGGCGTAAAGACTATAACAGCAAAAGGCACTTCTAAGAAAATAAAGGGCCTAAAAAGCGGCAAGGCATACTATGTAAGGGTATGTGCATATGCAAAGGATGGGAAAGGGAAAATCACTGGCGCATATAGTAAAACTTTGAAAATCAAAGTGAAATAAAGAAAAAGGGATGAAGTGAAAATCGGGTAGTATTACATAGAAAGAAGTGTTGCGTTATAAAATAGCGTAACACTTCTTTTTGGTTTCTCATATTACATAATACGGAAAACACTGTTGTCCTGGCCATTATAAAAATAGTACTTGACAAATGCATTATACGGCTGTATAATTCGATTATACAAATGTATAACAAAGAAATTAGTCCTGGGCAGTTTAGGAGGAGGTGTTGCAAATAGGGAATTGATAAGAATTTTAATGACTTGGGCAAAGCAAAACTAAAAACTAGAGGGTGTTTTATCCACGCATCCCTTGCTTGTACCGTAGAACTCCAGATTTGGCTTGACAATGTTGCTATACGAGCGTATAATATTTTATACAAATGTATAACAAGGAGGCATCGTTACATGGGTAATGTTCAAAAAAAGCTAGGAGAAGCGGAACTGGAAATTATGCAGGTAATTTGGGACAGTAAAAGTCCTGTCCCTTCTAATTATATTTTAAAAGAATTGAAGGGGCGGAGGAAATGGCAGCTTTCTACACTAATGACTTCATTAACAAGGCTGGCAGATAAGGGATTTGTAAGTTGCGACCGTTCAACAGGAAGTAATCTGTATACTTCGTTGATCCCGGAGAATGAATATAAGGCTGGGGCAAGCAAACATTTTCTTGAAAAACTGCATAACAATTCACTACAGAATATGATAGCTACATTGTATAGCAATAAAGCGATTAAAAATTCTGATGTTGAGGAACTTAGAAATTTCTTAGATGAATTGGAAGAGGAATGGGAGGACGGATGATGGCAAAACTATTTTTATCTCTTTTGGGGACTTCAGTTTCAATTAGCGCCGTTGTTGTTATTTTGATGTTACTTACACCATTTTTAAATAAAAGATATGCTGCAAAATGGAAATGTTCAATTTGGATATTTCTTGCAGTGTGGTTAATTATCCCCTTTAAGGGGGATGCCAGGCAGTTTGTCCTTGCTATGCTGCCACAAACGGAAACGCAGCCTACGCTGATGGATAAGGAAAAACTGACAGATACCCAAGTTGGCGCAATTATGCCGTCTAGGCAGGTTATTGTTGAGATACCAGCACAAATGACAGCCCCAATTGCAATGCAGGCTGAAAAAAGCAATATAAGCATTAGCATACTTGATGCAGTGGCATTTGTTTGGATGATCGGCTACTTGGTTTTTATATTGGTACACTTGATTAGCTATTTTCGTTTTAGGGGAGAGGTGATAAGACGGGGGACAATAATAAGGGATACAAATATTTTGCGCCAGATGTCCGAACTGAAAGATGAATTGCATATAAAGGGTAAAATACAAATGATAGAATACCCTGAAGCTGATAGCCCTATGGTAATTGGCTTCTTGAAACCAGTTTTAGTTTTGCCAAAAGAGCAGTATAGCCCAGAGGAACTGTTTTTTATTTTAAAACATGAGTTGGTTCATTTGAAACGGGGAGATGTATATTTTAAGCTTCTTTTTATAACGGCTAACGCTGTGCACTGGTTTAATCCCCTGATCTGGGTGATGCAAAAGGAAGCTGCAGTTGATATGGAGCTGTCCTGTGATGAAAGAGTTACGCAAGGCACAGGGTATGCTGTACGGAAAGCATACACAGAAACATTGCTGTCCATGCTCCATAAACAATGTACTAAGAGAACCGTTTTGTCAACGCAATTTTATGGAGGGACAAAAATTATGAAAAAACGATTTAAAAATATTTTAGTACGAAAAGGAAAGAAAAACGGAATATCCATATTGGTATGCGCAGTTATTTTAACAGTCAGTTTGGGGACACTGGTAGGCTATTCTATTGCAAAAGAAGATACAGGAAATAAGGACACAGGAAATGAGCTTGCCCAGCAAGGGAGGAAAGATACCCAAACAAAACAGATGCCTGCCAATTATCCATCTGCTGCCGACCAAACATTGGAAAATAAAACCAAGCTTATCTTTTCTAAAGAAGGGCAAGAGGAGCAAAAACAGGCTACGCTTGCGGTTGGCGAGGGGTATTCCATCTATCTGCCTGATGATGAATGGCAGAAATCAGGATCTGACATGTGGACAGCAGCAGTAAATAAGCAGGTCCGGCTTTGGATAACACATTTTAAAATGGCAACGGTAGATTCTGCTAATCTGGAATTGGAAAAAGAAGGTTATATGGCAGTACAGGGATATGACAAGCGGAAAAAAGAAGGGGATTTGGTTTATCATGCCAGATTGAAACCATTTGAAAATGATGTATGGGGAATATTCTACTGTTATCCAACTGATTCTGAAGAAGGCTGGGGAAGAGAATTGCCTGTGATTGCAGATACGTTTGCTTTATCAGTTGGTACACATAATGAAAAACCAGTTCCGGTAACAGTATCAAATCCAACAGATTTAAAAGATACAGGGGAATATCTCCAAGCGAAGGATTGCCAGAAAATACAGAATATTGCAGGCAAATTTGCAGCAGCATATTTTAATGGCAATACTGGAATTTTACAGAAGTACCTTACAAGTACTTATGAAGGGGAGGCTGAAATCTATGAGGGCACAGGTACGGTAAGCGATTTAACTGTGAAGGGGTTGTCTGATACTGATGAGAAAAAATTGAAAAATGGCATATATGTTGTTTCTTTGGAATTTAGGGATAGTAACTATAAAGACAGCTTATTCTATTTAACGTTGGGGTTTGCCAAAGAGGAGGAGAGCTGGAAAATACAATTTTATGGTGTTGAGGGATAAAGGCCGTTGGCTATAGAGCCTAAAGAAAGAGCCAATACCAAAATGATGTATAGCATTATTTGGGCAATTAAATAGCTGCAATCATAAAAGAATAGGCAGCACAGATACAGAGCGTATAGAAAACCAGTCTATGCGCTCTGTTTTTCGGTTCAGGCAGTTGTCCGTGCGCGCATCTGCTGAAAACTTAAAAAGCAAAGCAATACGAAAAGAGATTAATTGTCTATTTTTTTATTTACTTCAATTCTGTTATGATTGGCTGTGAATAATAACGAAACAATAACCGTCTATAAAAAAATTCTATATATATCTTGAAAAAAGTGGTAAAATTGTATATTCTAATAGATAAACTGATTGCTGCTAAAAGCAGCGTTTTTCATTACTATTTGTGCCGCCGGCCAAAGGCGGCGGAATGGGGATTAATATGGATGAAGATATCATGTTAGAAGAGCTGTATGGCCGTATGATTAGCAATCTACAAGCGTACCATCCGGCAGCAAAAAACAGCAGGACAATCCGCAGGGCGTTTGAGACTGCCAGGGCAGCACATGCTGGGCAGGTGAGGAAATCAGGGGAACCATTTGTAATCCATCCACTTGAGGTGGCAATTATCCTGTCAGAACTGCGTCTTGACAAGGAGACAATTATAGCGGCGTTGTTACATGATGTAGTAGAAGACACGCTTTTGACGACAGAAGACATAAAAAAAGAGTTTGGCGAGGAAGTGATGTTCCTAGTAGATGGGGTAACAAAGCTTACCAGGATGTCTGACAGCGTATCAAAAGCAGAGATGAAATTAGAGAGTTTCCGGAAGCTGATTATGGCTGCAGCGGCAGATATCCGTGTGATTATCATTAAGCTGGCAGACAGGCTCCACAATATGCGTACCCTTCAGTTCCAGAAGCCAGAAAAGCAGCTTGAAGTTGCAGCAGAGACGATGGATCTGTATTCTCCGATTGCCCAAAGGCTTGGAATTTCTGTTTTAAGCACAGAGATGGAAGATTTGGCATTTTCTTATCTTTTTCCAGATGAATTTAAGCAGATTAGCTGCAAATTGTCCAATTTGGACCAAGACCAAGAAATGGATAGGATTATTTCAGAAATCGACCGGGAACTTGGGAATGCTGGGTTTCATTTTAAACTTCGGAATGAGCGGAAACACCTTTTTAGTATATACAGGAAAATGGTAAACCGGCAGAAGACACTAGAGGAAATGTATGATATTTCTGCATTAAAGATTATAACAAATTCAAACAGGGACTGTTACCTGATTCTGGGGATATTGCATTATCTTTTTAATCCTGTGCCTAACCGTTTCAAGGATTATATTGGAATACCAAAGGAAAATATGTACCAGTCTTTGCATACGACGCTTGTGTCAAAAGGCGGCAGGCGTTTTGAGGTGCAGATTAAGACAAAGGAAATGGATTCCATTGCAAAATTTGGGGTACTTGCTTATTGGAAATATGGGGAAAGCGCCCTTGATGCAAAGGAAATCAGCAAAGGGCAAATGGAAAAGGCAATTTGGCTGAAACAGATTTTGGAATGGCAACAGGATATTAGGAACAATGATGAATTTATTGACCTTGTAAAAGGGGATTTTAACTTATTTTCCGAGACAATTTCCTGTTTTACGCCAAAAGGGGAGGTAAAACGCCTACAGAAGGGTTCTACTGCTGTAGATTTTGCTTATGCCATCCACAGTGACATCGGGGATAGGATGACAGGGGTGTTTGTAAACAGCGCCAAAAAAGACCCAGATTATATAATTCAGAGTGGGGATTGCGTTGAAATCCTGACAGCAAAGGATGCGGCGGGGCCGCAAAAAGAGTGGCTTAGTTTTGTTAAAACGAGCAATGCAAAAAATAAAATTAAAAAGCATTTCCGGGAAAGCCTGCTTCAGGAAATAGGGAACTATGAATGGAAAGAAAGCCAGGAAGCAGCACAGAGTGGATATATGGTACGTCTGGATATTTATATGCAAAAAATCAACGGTTTCCGGAAGTTCCAGCCAATTAGCCAATATTTCTTTTCTGGGAATATTGATATCCAAGAATTTTATTACCAGGAAAAAGAAGGTGTCCTTACTGCATTATTGCAGGTAGATGATAAGAAAAAGCTCCAGAAGATGATTGGGGAACTGGATTCTTTGCAATATATAGAAAAAGTGGAATTGGCAGATACAAAAAAGGGGTATGATAATAAAAAGACAGGAGGTAATTTTTCATGAAAGAATCCCATTATGAAAGATTCCGTGAAGATTTAAGAGAATTTCACGAAATGACAGAAAAATTTTACAAAAAAGAAATTACAGTACCAGAATATAAAAGTTTTTCTGGCGGTTTTGGAAGCTATGCGCAGCGGGGCGGGGAATACAGCATGCTGCGGCTGCGGCTTGCCGGTGGAGAAATCAGCCAGAAAGATTTGGAGTTTATTGTAAATAGCACAGAAAAATACCGGGTTGATATGGTACACCTGACAACATGCCAAACCGTGCAGCTTCATAACCTGACAAAGGAAACTGTCTGTAAGCTTATTGAAGAGGCATGGGCGCATGGGATTATCACAAGAGGCGGCGGCGGTGACTTTCCAAGGAATGTTATGTGTTCCCCTCTATCCGGCGTAGAGCAGGGGGAGAATTTTGATGTGCTCCCTTATGCAAAAGAAGCAGGGGACTACTTACTAAGCTTTATTGGAAAGGTAAAGCTTCCCAGGAAGTTGAAGGTTGGCTTTTCCAACAGTAAGAAAAATGAAACGCATGTTACATTCCGTGACCTTGGGTTTGTATCAAAAGAGAACCAGAAGTTTGACGTCTATGCAGCAGGGGGGCTCGGAAATAATCCGAAATTTGGCGTTTTGGTAGCAGAAGATTTGGAGCCGTCCAAAATCCTGTACTGCATTAAAACAATGGTAGATGTGTTTACCGAATATGGGGATTATGAGCACCGTGCAAAATCCAGGACAAGATATCTCCAGGATACCCTTGGGGCAGATGGGCTGAAAAAGATTTTCCAGGAAAAACTGCAAAAGACGATAGAAGAGGGGCAGCTTGAGCTTACCCTCCCTAATTTGCCTTCTGTGGACAAGGGCGGAATTGCTGCTTCATCAGAAACTCTCCAGAATCCAAGGGTTATTCCGCAAAAGCAGGAGGGGCTGTATGCAGTTTCCTATCATTTGGCAGGCGGAAAAGCTGCCCCTGGCTTTTTCAGGAGGATATACGACACTATAAAAGAGATGAAGGAAGTCAAGCTGCGCCTTGCCCCGGATCAGGGTATGTATATTATTAACCTGACAGGAAAAGAGGCTGAAAAAGTGCTGGAGGTTACAGGGGACGGGGCAAAGACTGCTTTTGAACGTTCTACTGCTTGTATTGGGGCAGATATCTGCCAGCAGGGAATTGGATTGTCACAATCTTTGTTAAATGCCTGTATTGAACGTGCTAGGAAAGAGGGATTTGCAGACGGGGTACTTCCAGTTATCCATATTTCCGGCTGCCCATCTTCCTGTTCGGCCCATCAGACGGCGGCAATTGGCCTCCGGGGCGGTAAGAAGCCTTCAGAGAAAGGGATGAAGAATGCATTTGCCGTATTTGAGAATGGCTGTGAAAAAGAAGGGGAAGAGCGGTTTGGGAAAGAGCTTGGCGTAATGTATGAAGAAGATATACCAGAATTTTTTGCTGAGCTTGGCCATGCAGTAGAAAAAGAGAAGATGACGTATGTGCAATTCCGTGAAAGTTACCCTGAAAAAATAGGGCAGATTGCACAGAAGTATATATAAAGACAAAAAATGGGAAGTACTATCGCAATTATTGATAACCATGTATATATGGGGAATATGATTGCAAAAGTTTTACAAAAAGAAGAGCCTCTGTGCTTTTGCTGGCACGGAGGCTCTTCTTTTGCTGGAAAAAACACGTTCCAGCCTCTTTAGCGATTTATAATGTTTCTTTTTTATCTAGTACTATCAACAATATATGTCCACGAATAGTGCCATGAACCGTAAAAAGTAAATGCTGTTGCACTGTAATAGAGCAGTTTTACATTTACTTTTACTTTTTCTTATGATACAATGTAGCGTGGTAATGGAAAGGGAAAGCCTTATAAACAGGCGGTTTCCATTATCAGATTACAGCAGTATTACAGAGAAATGAGGAATTTAAATATGCCACTCACACCGATGATGCAGAATTATATAAAAATGAAAGAGGAGTACAAAGATTGTATTCTTTTTTATCGTTTAGGAGATTTTTATGAAATGTTTTATGAGGATGCGAAGGTCTGTTCAGAAGAACTGGAGCTAACCCTTACAGGAAAAAGCTGTGGATTGGAGGAAAAAGCGCCAATGTGCGGTGTTCCATTCCATGCGGTGGATGGCTATCTGAATAAATTAGTGACAAAAGGGTATAAAGTAGCGATCTGTGAGCAGGTGGAAGACCCAAAGACTGCGAAAGGACTTGTAAAAAGGGCTGTTACGCGGGTTGTTACGCCTGGGACAAACCTGAATATGCAGGCGCTTGATGCTTCTAAAAATAATTACCTGATGTGTGTTGTTTATACGACAAATGCATACGGGGTATCTTATGTCGACGTGACGACAGGCGATTATTATCTGGCAGAATTTTCAGCAAAAAACCAGCTTCTGGATGAAATTGGGAAAATCATGCCTTCTGAAATTATCTGCAACGATTCTTTTCTGGTATCCGGGGTTGATTTTGAAGATTTACAAGGAAGGCTTGGCATTGTTGTATCTGCGGTAGACTCGTGGCATTTTGACGGGGAACGGTGCAGTGAAACTTTAAAACGCCATTTTAAAGTAGGCTCTTTAGCCGGGCTTGGTTTAAATGATTATACGATTGGGATGATTGCTGCGGGAGCCGTTATGCAGTATCTGGAAGAAACCCAGAAAATTTCCCTTGACCATATTACAAAGCTCCATCCTTACCTTTCGGAACGATATATGCTTCTTGACCGTTCCACACGGAGAAACTTGGAGCTTTGTGAGACAATGCGGGAAAAGGTGAAACGTGGTTCTCTTTTCTGGGTATTGGATAAGACAAAAACGGCAATGGGAGCCAGGATGCTGCGCAATGCAATTGAGCAGCCGCTTCTAGGGCTGGCAGAAATCAACGAGAGGCTTGATACCGTAGAAGCATTAAATGAAAATATTATAAACCGGGAAGAAATCCGGGAATATTTAGGCCCGATTTATGATTTGGAACGCCTGATTAGCAAAATCAGTTACCGTAGCGCCAATGCTAGGGATTTAATTGCATTCCGCCAGTCCCTTTCTATGCTTCCGCCTATCAAACAGATATTAAATACATATTCTGGCACGCTTTTAAAAAAGTATGGGGAACAGATGGATGACCTGCAAGGGCTGTATCAGTTAATTGAAGCTTCCATTGAGGAAGAGCCGCCCCTTTCTGTCCGTGAAGGGGGCATGATACGGGATGGGTACAATGAAGACATTGACCGTTTACGCCATGCAAAAACAGATGGCAAGGAATGGCTTGCAAAACTGTTAGAAGAAGAAAAAGAACGGACTGGGATAAAGAACTTAAAAATAAAGTATAATAAAGTTTTTGGTTATTACCTGGATGTAACAAATTCCTATCAGAACCTAGTCCCGGAAGACTGGACAAGGAAGCAGACGCTTGCAAATTCTGAACGCTATACAACACCACGCCTGAAAGAGCTGGAAGATATGATTCTTGGGGCAGAAGACAAGCTTTATAACTTGGAATACGAAGTATTCTGCCAGGTGAGGGAACAGATTTACCAAGAAATTACGGCTATCCAACAGACTGCCAAGATGATTGCAGCGGTTGACATGTTTGCCTCTCTTGCGCTTGTTGCAGAACAGAATAATTATATCCGCCCTGTTATGTCGCAGGATGGATGTATTGATATTAAAGAAGGCCGCCATCCAGTTGTGGAAAAAATGATTCCGCATGATATGTTTGTATCAAATGATACTTACCTGGATGATGGAAAGCATAAAATTGCCGTAATTACCGGCCCGAATATGGCGGGGAAATCAACGTATATGCGCCAGACTGCCCTTCTTGTGCTGATGGCGCAGGTTGGTTCTTTTGTGCCTGCTTCTAGTGCTAAGATTGGCGTGGTTGACCGTATTTTTACAAGAGTCGGGGCGTCTGACGACCTGGCAAGCGGCCAGAGCACCTTTATGGTGGAAATGACAGAGGTTGCCAATATCTTGCGGAATGCGACAAAAAACAGTTTGATTATCCTGGATGAAATCGGGAGAGGGACAAGTACATTTGACGGGCTAAGCATCGCATGGTCGGTGATTGAACATATTGCAAGCCCGAAGCTTTTAGGCGCTAAAACATTATTTGCCACACATTACCATGAACTGACAGAGCTGGAAGGGAAGCTTGAGAGTGTTGACAATTATTGTATTGCGGTAAAAGAGCAGGGGGATGACATTGTCTTTTTAAGGAAAATTATAAAAGGAGGGGCAGATAAAAGCTATGGAATCCAGGTCGCAAAGCTGGCAGGGGTACCAGAAAATGTACTGCAGCGTGCAAGGGAGATTGTAGAGCAATTAAGCGACAATGACATTGCATCCCGGGCAAAAGAGATTGATGTGGAATATGAAATCCCAGATTATCCATATGGGATTAAGCAACAGACAGAGCCAAAACGGAAAATACGGAAAAAAACAGCGTTGCAAGCTGAATCAGATGAACTTGGGCAGATGTCCCTATTTGATTCATCCAATACAGAGATTAAAACAGACGATATTATTGTGGAACTCCATGAACTGGACTTGTCTGCTACAACGCCGATAGAAGCATTAAATATTTTGTATAAGCTACAGATAAAATTAAAAGAACGGATTTAAAAAAGGGCACCGCCTGCGCTGGTACCCTAGAGCGTGTTTGAAAATTGCTTTTTGCAAGATGTGTTTCACACTTTGTGGGAGATTTGTTCGCGTAATTTCCTATGACACAAAGTATGCAGGAATAGCCCTGGAAGGAGGAAGGTAAGTGGCACAGATTCACCTGTTAAACCAGGATACCATTAATAAAATTGCTGCTGGGGAAGTAATTGAGCGTCCTATGGCAGTTGTAAAAGAACTGATTGAAAATGCCATTGATGCAAAAGCTACGGCAGTGACCGTTGAAATCCAGGATGGCGGGAAAGGGCTTATCCGCATTACAGACAATGGAAGCGGCATTGCGCCAGAAGATATTGAACTTGCCTTTGCCCCGCATGCAACTAGTAAAATTAAGGATGTTACAGATTTATTGGAGATATCAAGCCTTGGTTTCCGTGGGGAAGCGCTGTCAAGCATTGCCTCTGTTTCACAGCTTGAAATGGTTTCTAAAACAAAGGAAGAACTGATGGGCGTCCGTTATTGCATGGATGGCGGTGAAAAAAAGGCAGAGGAAAACGTGGGCTGCCCGGATGGCACGACTTTTTTAGTCAGGAATTTATTTTACAATACGCCTGCCCGTTTAAAATTCTTAAAAGCGGCACAGACAGAAGCTGGGTATGTCAGCGGCCTTGTGGAGCGTATGGCCCTGTCGCACCCCGATATTTCTTTTCGTTTTATTAACCAGAAGCAGACCAAGCTTTCTACTTCTGGCAATGGGAATTTAAAAGATGTCATCTACCATATCTATGGAAGAGAAATTGCGGCAAACCTGATTGAGGCAGTACAGAATGAAGTGTTTTGCAAAATATCGGGCTTTATTGGCAAACCAGTTATTTCACGCGGAAACCGCAATATGATGAACTATTTTATCAATGGCCGTTATATCAAAAGCCAGGTAATCAGCCGGGCAATCGAAGAAGCATACGCGCCGTATTCTATGCAGCACCGTTATCCATTTACTGTACTCCACATCCTGGTAGATTCCCAGTATATAGATGTCAATGTGCATCCCCAGAAAATGGAAATCCGTTTCAATAATGAAAAAGAAATCTTCCAAAGCGTTTATCATGGGATTTCTGAGTCATTAAAACATAAAGAATATATTCCGGAGGTTACCTTCCAAACAAAGAAAGAGCCAGAGAAAAAGAAAATAACCCCAATTGAACCATTTGAAAAAAAACGTCGGGAAGAATTAGATAAAAGCCAGGGGGTGAGCAGTAAATTACAGTATCAGGCTCAAAATATTGAAATTCCTGAAAAATCTCAGTATCAAAACAAGCTTGTAAAAACAGATGAAACATCTTATTATTTACAGGAAAATGCAAAACTTCCCGTAAAAGAACAAAAGCCAGGACAAAATCCGGGCAGCCGGAAACAAGATAACCTGAAAATTTTAGATGAGTTGACAAAAGATGGGAAGGAAACGGAATATGTTGCAGAAAATCCAGAATACCCTTCCTCTGGCACTGGCCTAAAAACGGATTCTATATTAAAAGAGCCTGTTAAAAATGAAAAACAGGAAACACTGTTTGAAGAGGTTTTTTTGTCGGAAAAAGTACAGAATGAAGTAAAAATTATCGGACAGGTATTCTCTACTTATTGGATTTTGCAATATGAAGATACCATGTATTTGATTGACCAGCATGCCGCGCATGAAAAAGTCCTGTTTGAACGTTTTATGAAAGAAATACAGGCAAAAAAGCCAATGACGCAGCTTTTGCAGCCGCCTGCCATTTTAACACTATCCATGATGCAATGCCAGGCGGTGGAAGAAAATATAGAGATTTTTAGCAAGCTTGGATACCAGATAGAACATTTTGGCGGCAGGGAATACGCGGTAACCGGCGTCCCAGCACATTTACCATCGATTGGGACGAGGGAACTTCTGACAGAAATAATTGATACCTTAGCAGAAGAGGTTGGAAGGGCCAGGAAGCCGGAAATCCTGCTTGATAAGATTGCTTCCATGTCCTGCAAAGCAGCAGTCAAAGGAAACCAGAAACTTCCAGCAGAACAAGTACAGGAGCTTTTAAAAGAACTGATGGCTTTAGAAAACCCATATCATTGCCCGCATGGCCGGCCGACTATGATACGCATGACGAAAAAAGAACTAGAAAAGAGGTTTAAAAGGATTGTATAAGAAAAAACCGCTACTGATTTTAACAGGGCCTACAGCAGTAGGAAAAACATCTTTATCAATTGGCCTTGCAAAAGCTTTAAATGGAGAAATTATTTCTGCGGACTCCATGCAGGTATACCGCCATATGGATATTGGGACTGCAAAAATAAAAAAAGAACAGATGCAGGGAATCCCTCATTATCTAATTGATGAATATGAGCCTTTTGAAGAGTTTAATGTAGCTGTCTTCCAGGCACGTTGCAAAGAGTGTATTGAAGAAATCCATAAAAAAGGAAAGCTGCCAATCCTTGTAGGAGGCACAGGGTTTTATATCCAGTCCGTCTTGTATTCTGTTAATTTTGAAGAAACAGAAGCAGACAGCGCATACCGTACAGAACTTACCGCGTTTGCAAAGGAGCATGGGACGGCTGCACTGCATGAAAAGCTTATACTGGTAGATAGGGAGTCTGCAGAAACTATCCATCCCAATAATGTAAAACGTGTTATCCGTGCTTTGGAATATTACAAGCAGACTGGGCAAAAAATATCGGAGCATAATAAAGTGCAGCAGGGCAAAGAACCTGCATATGATTTCCGCTATTATGCCTTAACCCTTCCAAGGGAAATTTTATATAAAAGGATTAACCAAAGAGTGGATTCCATGAGGGAAGAAGGCCTGGTGGAAGAGGTAAAAAAACTTCTTGCAATGGGATGTAAAAGAGAAATGGTTTCCATGCAGGGCCTGGGCTATAAAGAGATTCTATCTGCCCTGGAGGGGGAAGGCACATTGGAACATGCTTTTGAACGGATTAAGCAGGAGACAAGGCATTTTGCCAAACGCCAGTTTACATGGTTTAAAAGAGAACGGGATGTGACATGGATTGACAAAGGGCAGTTCCAAAGTGAGGAAGCGCTTCTTGCCTATTGCATCCAGGATTGGCAAACACACTTTAGATAAATATAAAAAAGAAAGGAAAATGAAATGGATACACTGAAAGAAATCTATTTATCAGCAGGAATTGAGCAGGATGTCTATGAATTTTGCAATAATATCATAAAAAATTTAGAAAATAGGTTTAAACAGATAGAGGAAGTGGCAGAATTTAACCAGATGAAGGTGCTTCGTGCAATGCAGCGCCAAAAAGTAAGCACGGCGTGTTTTGAGTCCACTACCGGCTATGGGTATGATGATTTGGGAAGGGAAACCTTAGAAGCTGTTTATGCAGATGTTTTTGGCACAGAAGCTGCATTAGTACGCCCGCAGCTAACCTGCGGCACCCATGCATTAACGGTTGCACTGTCCGCTATCTTACGGCCCGGCGATGAGCTGTTGTCCCCGGTTGGGAAGCCTTATGATACCCTAGAAGGGGTAATTGGCATCAAAGAAGATAACCCGCCTGGTTCGTTAAAGGAATTTGGAATATCATACCGCCAAGTAGATTTAAAAGAAGATGGCAGTTTTGACCTGGAAGGAGTAAAAGCTGCACTAAATGAAAAGACAAAATTGGTTACGA
This sequence comes from uncultured Lachnospiraceae bacterium, assembly GCA_910586605.1. Classification (GTDB taxonomy): domain Bacteria; phylum Bacillota; class Clostridia; order Lachnospirales; family Lachnospiraceae; genus Butyribacter. Next base: position 46,211 of record CAJUJR010000003.1, read on the forward strand.
TACAACGTTCCAAAGGCTATGCTACACGCAAAACGCTGTCTGTAGAACGGATTGGGGAATTGATTTCCTACATTAAGTCAATCAAACCAGATGTTATCTGCATGGTCGATAATTGTTATGGAGAATTTGTTGAAACAAAAGAACCGACACAATATGGTGCTGATTTATGTGTTGGGTCGCTGATTAAGAACCCAGGCGGCGGATTGGCGCCAATTGGAGGCTATATTGCCGGAAAAGAGGAACTTATTGACCTGTGTGCTTACCGTTTGACAGCCCCAGGGCTTGGGAAAGAAGTCGGTGCGACGCTTGGCGTGAACCAGTCTTTTTTCCAGGGATTTTTCCTTGCGCCGTCTGTAACGGCAGGGGCGTTAAAAGGGGCTGTTTTCGCAGCGAATATTTATGAAAAGCTAGGTTTTTCTGTTGTCCCAGACAGTACAGAATCGCGGCATGATATTATCCAGGCCGTTACCCTTGGTTCTGCTGAAGCCGTGGTTGCCTTTTGCCAGGGAATCCAGGCGGCTTCCCCAGTAGACAGCCATGTACAGCCAGAGCCTTATGCCATGCCTGGATATCACAGTGATGTTATTATGGCGGCAGGGGCGTTTGTACAAGGCTCTTCCATAGAACTCAGTGCAGACGGGCCGATTGAACCGCCTTATGCAGTCTATTTCCAAGGAGGGCTGACATGGCATCATGCTAGATATGGGATTACCATGTCTTTGCAATATATGAAAAATGCGAATTTAGTAAAAATATTGTAAATTTCATTAAATATTTGTCGAAATACCGAAAATGGGTTCCTACAAAGGGATTTCTTCACGAAAAATACACGACATTTTCCTACTTCCCTTCTATACAAAAAATTGATTTTGTGATAACATAGGTATTGTGTGTATTTATGGAAAATAGTGGGGAGCCTTCTGAAAAAGGAGGCAATATGGAAAAAAACAGTATTACAATGAAGGAGCTGCCAGAGTCAGAACAGCCTTATGAAAAATGTGAAAAATATGGGGCAAACTGCCTGTCAGACAGCGAACTTTTAGCAGTTATCCTTCGTACAGGAAGCCGTGGGGAGTGTTCAACAGCACTTGCCAGAAGGCTTTTGCAGCAGCTTCCCGGTAAGTCCATTACCGGCCTGTTTCATAGTTCTTTTGAACAATTACGGGAAATTAAAGGAATTGGAAAAGTCAAATCCATCCAGCTCCTATGCCTGACAGAGATTACTAAGCGGATGCTGAAAGGAAGAAAGCAGTTAGAGACCTTAATCTGTGAGCAGCCGGCGCAGATTGCGGCATATTTTATGCCGTCCATGCGTTTTCTGGAAACAGAACAGGTGCGCCTCCTCATTTTAAATGGAAGACATGCCGCTGTAAATAACCTTTTAATTTCAAACGGTTCTTTTAATTCTGCAATGGCTTCACCAAGGGAAGTATTTTACTATGCATTAAAACATAAAGCAGTTGCAATTATACTGCTGCATAACCACCCGTCCGGCGACCCGTCGCCAAGCCGGGAAGACCTGCTTCTGACAAAAAGGATTGCAGAAACAGGGCAGCTTATAGGGATTCCGCTTTTAGACCATATTATTATTGGCGACAACCGCTATGTCAGCGTAAAAGAAAGCGGATATTCCAAAATGTTGGACAAACAGGAAAAATGACTGGAAAAGAGGTTTTTTCATGGCAAAAAAGACTTTTGGTATTGATTTTGGAACCAGTACCATTAAAGTATATAAAAACGGGGACGGCATCATTTTATTAGAAAAAAATGCCGTATCAACTGTTGGGAAGGAAAAGAAACCGGTTGCCATCGGTGAAAAAGCATATGAAATGTATGAAAAGGCACCGCCAAGCATCCATGTGTCACTGCCGCTGAGCAGAGGGGTTGTTTCCCACCTGGATGATATGGTAGCGCTTTGGAATTTTATGGGACAAGCTGTTTCTGGAAAGAAAAAGATGAAACGCTGCCAATTCTATATTGCGGTTCCGGCAGATATTACAGAAGTTGAAAAACAGGCTTATTCAAAAATCATTACGCAGTCAGAAAGCACACCACAAAAGGTCTGCCTGATTGATAAACCAATTGCAGATGCTTATGGGCTTGGCCTGGACATTGAGCGCTCCCGCGGCATATTGATCGCAAACCTAGGGGCGGACACGGCAGAAATTTCCATCCTTTCACTAGGGGGGATTGTAGTTTCCAAGTTGATGCCTTATGGCGGCAATGACTTTGACCGTGCAATCCAAAATTATGTACGGAAAAAATACAATTTTGTGATTGGCCTTAAAACGGCAGAACAGATAAAAATAAAACTTGTCTCTGCGATGGAATCCGATCAGTCATATACAGTAGTTGGAAGAGATGTATTAAAAGGGCTTCCGGGAAAAATAACGCTTACCGCAAAAGAAATATATCCTCTGGCAAAAGATATCTTTTTCTCTTTTGCAGCACAAATCCGCTCCATGTTGGAGCATATACCGCCGGAGATTTCTTCAGAAATCATACATAACGGCATTTATTTAACAGGTGGGACTTCATTTGTAGAAGGCCTGAACCAGTTCCTTGCCAATGAAGTCAATGTGAAAATAAATACGACAAATGATGCGCAAAAAACAGTAGTTGCCGGAATCGGCTATCTGTCGGAGCATCCGAAAATAGCTGCAAAATATGCAGTTCCTCTTGAGCAATAGAGGGAATAGGGGGAAATATGCGTAAGAAGACGAAAATAACAATTGATCCAAAATATGTGTTAGCGGCAGTCCTTATTTTCTGTGTCGTACTTGGTGTTATTTCCTATCGTTTTGAAGAAAAAATGACGCCAATACGGTCTGCGGCAGGAAATGCCGTAATACCTATGCAGAAAGGGATAAATTCCATAGGGCGGATGCTTTCTGACAAGCTGGATTATCTTACGACAATGAAAAAAACAGTAGATGAAAATAAAAAATTAAAAGAAGAACTTGCAAAGCTGTCAGCAGAAAATAAGCTGCTGCAGCAGGATAAATACGAACTTGATAATTTCCGCAAGCTCTATGATTTAGATGAACAATATGCCGGATATCCAAAAGTTGCCGCCAGGGTAATAAATGGAGACCCAACAAACTGGAATAATATTTTTATTATTGATAAAGGGACGGATGACGGACTGAAGAAGAACATGAACGTTATGGCGGGAGATGGGCTGGTCGGGATTATTACCGAGGTAAATAAATCTTATGCCAAAGTACGTTCTATTATAGATGATGACAGCAATGTTTACGGCACGGTACTGAAAAATTCAGAAAACTGTATAATAAGCGGAAACCTGACTCTAATGAAAGATGGTGTAATAGATGTAACAGGGATTGACGGCAATATTAAAATTGAAGATGGCGCTGAAATTGTCACTTCACAGATTAGCGATAAATATCTTCCGGGAATTTTAATCGGTTATGTCAGGGATTTAAAAAAGGATTCTTCTAATATTACACAAAGAGGTTTTTTGACGCCGGTTGTAGATTTTTCCAATCTTGACATGGTATTTGTAATTACAGAAGTGAAGGACTCAGCCGAGTTAGAGGAGATGCTTAAATGAAACGCTATATCAGTATGTTTCTGTTAATTATTGTCTGTTTCCTGCTGCAGACTTCTGTTTTTCCGCATTTAAAGCTGACAAATGTCATGCCAAACCTGCTCGTAATTATAACTTCGGCTGCGGGTTTCATGTATGGAAGGAAATTTGGGCTATTTACCGGTTTTTTCTGTGGAGCCCTTATTGATTTGGTATATAGCAGTGTTGTAGGGGTAAGTATATTTATCTATGTGATAATTGGCTATTGCAATGGCCTGGCAAATAAGCTGTATTTTAAGGATGATTTTGCCATGCCCCTTTTTGCGCTTGCATTAAGCGATTTTTTGTATGGGCTGCTATATTATACCTGTTATTTTTTAATGCGGGGCAGGCTGGCAATTTTTTCTTATATCGCACAGATTATCGTTCCTGAGATGATATATACGATTGCAATGGGAATTATTATTTACAAATTTATGCATTGGTTAGAGGAAAAGATGTATCCAGAACAGGAAATCCCGCTAGGGAAGGGAGAGGCAGAAAAAACCGAACTATAGTACATGCAGTATAAATGGAAAGTGAGGCGGCAGAGAAATGTTAGATACGATAAAAGAACATATACGGAATTTTTTTGAGTCGCGTCTTTTGCCGGTCGCGGTCTTGTTTATCATCCTTTTTTCTGTTTTGGTAAACAGGATGTTCCAGCTCCAGATTGCATCAACCGAGACATATGCAAGCGAGGCGGCAAAGCGTACGGAACAGACAAGGGAAATCCGGGCGTCCCGTGGAAATATTTATGATTGCAATGGGACGCTGCTTGCCTATAATAAGCTTGCTTATAATGTTACTTTTACAGAAAATGATATTACAGGCAATATGACCTCAGAAGAAAAGAATAAAGCCATCTATTATCTTCTTAAAATATTAGAACGGGAAGGCGATACCCTTTCTGTTGAATTTTATATTGAGCTTGATAAGGGAAAACTGGCCTATACAGTAAGCGGCAATACTCTTTTGCGCTTTAAAGCTGAAGCATTTTCTACGAGGGTAGAAGAACTGAACCAGAAACAGCGGGATATGACTGCGGAAGAGCTTTTCGATTTCCTGCGTTATGACGATGGCTCTGATAGCCCTAAATTTATTATTGATAAAAAAGGAGAGGAAACCTATGATACGGAAACGGCGCTGCAGATTATGGCAGTCCGTTATGCAATGTATATTAACCGATTTAAAAAGTACCAGCCGATTATACTTGCGCAGGATGTAGATGATAAAACAGTCGCAGCGATTAAGGAAAATAATAATGAACTGCCTGGCATCAACATAGAAGAAGATGCCACGCGTGTTTATAAAAAAAGCAAATATTTCGCGCATGTCCTTGGATATACGGGTTCTGTTACAACGGAACGTTTAGAAAAGCTCCGGGAAGAAAACCCAAATACCCCATACACGACTTCTGACCAGATTGGCATTTCGGGGGTGGAAAGTTCTTTTGAGGAATATCTTTCGGGGGAAAAGGGAAGTGAAAAGCTGACTGTAAATGAAACATCTATGCGGATTGAAAATGTGGAGCGGGAAAAAGAGCCAGTCGCCGGGAATAACCTGTATCTGACAATCGACGCTACATTACAGGAAGAATGCTATAAGCTTCTGGAGGAACATATTGCTGGCGTATTAATTGCAAATATTAATAACAGTGACAGCGCCGGCTCAAGGGGGGAATCTGCTTCCAATATAAAAGTGCCGATTTATGACGTATACAGCGCATTAATTGAAAATAACATAATTAATGCTTCCCGTTTTACTGATAAAGATGCATCCCGCCTAGAAAAGCAGACGTACAGGCAGTATAAAGCAAAATCAAAAGAAGTCAAACGGAATATGCGTAAGATTTTAGATGTAAACAGCACGAGGACGGTCAAAGACCTTTCGGATGCAATGGAAGAATTTATTGACTATTTCTATAAAACATTAAAAGCAGATGACGTCATACTGATTGATGAAGTAGACAGTTCCGATGCGACATTCCAAAAATTTGCATCGGATAAAATCAGCCTGAGCCAGTTTTTGCAGTATGCTATTTCCAAAGGCTGGGTAGACCTAGGTGTTTTAAATATTGGGGAACAATATTTCAGTACAGAAGAAATCTACGATAAGCTGATTGACTATGGCATGAAGCTTTTGGATGATGATGTCAAATATCCCAAAATGATATATAGCTATTTAATCCATCAGCATGAGCTTTCTGGAAGGGATGTCTGCCTGTTATTGTTTGACCAGGGGGATATTAAATATAATGCCCAAGAATATGAAAAACTAAAACTTGGGATGATGTCGCCATATTCGTTTATTATCAAAAAAATCAGGAACCTGGAGATTACACCAGGAGAGCTTGGCCTAGAGCCATGCTCAGGTTCTTTGGTAATTACAGACGTCAACACAGGTGAAGTCAAAGCAATGGTTAGCTATCCTAGCTATGACAACAATAAAATGGCAAACCAGGTAGATTCTGAATATTTTAATAATTACCTGACACAGGCTTCCTCTTCACCACTTTTAAACCGCCCTGTACAGGAAAAGCTGGCGCCAGGTTCTACTTTTAAAATTGTTTCTTCTGTGGCAGGATTGGAAGAGGGGATTATTTCACCAAGTACTGTTATTTATGACCATGTAAAATTTGATGAGATTGGCCCGCCTTCCCCAAAATGCTGGAAAAGGAGCGGCCATGGGAATTTGCGCGTTGCAACGGCAATTGAAGCTTCCTGTAACTATTTTTATTATACAATTGGCTTCGAGATGGGATATGGAAAACCAAATCCAAACGGTTATGTAAATGATGCAAAGGGGCTGGCCCGTTTGAAAAAATATGCGGATATGTTCGGCCTGACAGATACTTCTGGCGTAGAGGTTGCAGAGTCAAAGCCACAGTTTTCCAAGACAGATATTGTCCGTGCTGCCATTGGGCAGGCAACCCATGCCTATACGCCGGTCCAGCTTTCCCGTTATGTGACAACGGTTGCCAACAAAGGGACTTGTTACAACCTGACATTGATTGACAGGGTAGAAGATGTGGATGGGAAAGTTATATTGAAGAATAAAGCGACTGTGCGCAACAAAGTAGAACTTGCTAATACGACCTGGAACAATATCCACGAAGGGATGTTCCGTGTGACAAACAGTTCTGGAAGCTCTACCGCCACAATGTTTGCAGGGTTAAAAAAGAAGGTTGCAGGAAAAACAGGTACTGCTCAGTTAAATCCATATCATGCGAACCATGCAGAATTTATTTCTTATGCGCCGTATAATAATCCAGAGATTTCTGTAACCTGTGTTATCCCGAACGGTTATGCGTCTTCTAATGCCGCACAGACTGCAAGGGATGTTTATAAATACTATTTTGGCAAGAAAAAGGTATCTGGCAAAGTAAAAATGCCGGAATCCAATGTAAACCAGATGGATTAATGTTTACTGCCTGCCTTGTGGGAAGTGACAAAGTCCAGTTAATAACATACAGATTGGAGGGAACATGGACAATACCGTAGTAATCAAAGGAACAAAATCAGGAATTATTCTTGTTTTAGATTCTGATACAGAATATGATAAGTTAAAAGAAGCAGTTGCCTCTAAATTTAAAGAGTCAGCAGCATTTTTAGGCAAAGCACAAAAAGCAGTCGCTTTCCAGGGAAGGGAACTTACAGAAGAACAGAAATTGGAAATGATTGATATTATCCACCAGAACTGCCAGTTATCCATTGTCTGCATTATGGAACAGGACGAAAGGCTGGAACATTCTTTCCGGCAGACATTAGAAAAAAACCTGATTAACCAGGATTACAATACAGGCCAGTTTTTCAAAGGAAACCTGCGTTCCGGCCAAGTACTCGACGTGGAGACAAGCATTATTATTATTGGCGATGTAAAGCCAGGCGCTAAAGTAATTTCAAAGGGAAATGTTATTATACTTGGCTCTTTAAAAGGAAATGTATATGCAGGCTCTTCTGGGAACCAAAATGCCTTTGTTGTTGCGCTTGATATGGATCCAATGCAAATCCGTATTGCCGATACCATTGCCCGTTCCCCTGACAAGCCAAAGAAGAAAGGAGTCCAGATTACAAAAATCGCATTTTGGGAAGATGGAAATATATATATAGAACCTCTAGATAAAGATGTCATGGGCGACATTCGGTTATAGATTTTTTTTCATATTTTTGGTAATATATATAATAAACAGATTTCCAGAAACAAAGTTTCTGAAATATTCATTTAGGAGGAATAAAATTATGGGAGAAGTGATAGTTGTTACATCTGGAAAGGGAGGCGTCGGCAAAACAACAACAACGGCAAATGTAGGAACCGGGCTTGCAATGCTTGGTAAGAAGGTTGTACTGATTGATACTGATATAGGACTTCGCAACCTGGATGTTGTAATGGGGTTGGAGAACCGTATTGTATATAATTTAGTAGATGTTGTTGAAAATAACTGCCGTATTAAGCAGGCCCTGATTAAAGACAAACGCTATCCAAACCTCTATCTTCTGCCATCTGCCCAGACAAAGGACAAGTCCGCGGTAAGCCCGGAACAGATGAAAAAACTGGCAGGTGAATTAAGGGAAGAGTTTGATTACATATTGCTGGACTGTCCGGCGGGGATTGAGCAGGGCTTTAAAAACGCAATTGCTGGTGCAGACCGCGCGCTTGTCGTGACAACGCCGGAAGTATCTGCTGTCCGTGATGCAGACCGTATTATTGGGCTGCTGGAGGCAAATGAAATCAGCCGTACGCATCTGATTGTAAACCGTCTCCGCACTGACATGGTAAAAGAAGGGAACATGATGTCCAGCGATGATGTTGTAGAGATTCTTGCAATTGATTTAATTGGCGTTGTCCCTGACGATGAACAAATTGTTATCTCTACAAATAATGGCGAACCTTTAGTTGGTTCAGAGGCCAAAGCAGGCCAAGCATATATGAATATCTGTAAACGTGTGTTAGGAGAAGAAATACCATATCTGGATTTGGAGGAAACAACCAGCTTCTTTAAAAAATTTGCTGCTATTTTTAAAAAATAGTTACCATTCATGGCTGGCTCTTTAAATAGTTTGCTTTTTAGGAGTGCCGTGAATAAGGAACTGTAAAGAAATTATTTACAGTTTCTAACATGTGATTGGTTGATTATATACAGAAATGGAGACGAGTATGAGCTTTTTATCAAACTTTTTTAAAAGTTCTGAAAGCAGCAGCGATATTGCCAAAAACCGATTAAAGGTGGCAATCACTTCCGACCGCGCTGTCTGTTCACCGGAGCTTATGGAACAGATGAAAAATGATATTATAGACGTAATATCAAAATACCTTGATATTGATACAGACGGCCTGGATATCAAAGTTACAAAGACGGAACTGGACGACTCTTCTGGTACGGTCAATGCATTGCTCGCCAATATTCCGATTAAGGAAGACTCCAGGAATTTCAGGAGAAGAATTTAACGAAGGTGGAATATGATTAACAAAATTAAACAGTATGACTGGAAAAAATATAATTATTCATTATTGGTTGCCGTAATTATTCTCTGTCTCTTAAGCGCCTTTACTGTAAAGCTTGCCGGTGGGGAAGAATCCGGGATGTCTTATATGAAAGGGCAGCTTATGGGAATGTTTTTGGGAATTATTATCGTAGCGTTCCTTTCTATGTTTGATTATCATTTTATCTGTAAATTTGTGGGTGTTTATTATGTTGTAGGTATCCTTCTGACTGCCGCGACACGTTCCCCAATTGGTACAGATAACCGTACATCGGCATGGCGCTGGATTCGGTTAGGCCCGATTACCTTCCAGCCATCCGAGCTTTTAAAAGTCATATTGATTCTCACACTGGCTGTTGTATTTGTTAAGCTCAGTAACAGGTTAAACCGCTGGAGTACGCTTGCTATTATTTTTGCCCTTACCATTGTACCGGTTATGCTGATTTTATCACAGCCGGATTTGTCTTCCAGCTTGGTTGTCCTATTTATTATGGTAATCATGGTTGTGGTTGCAGGGGTCAGTTACCGGCTTTTGTTTCCTATTATTGCACTTGGGCTGCCAATTGGCGCTGTACTTTTCTGGTATATCCAACAGCCCTATAACATCTTGTTAAAAGCAAATATTTTGAAGGATTACCACTATAGACGTATTATGGCATGGCTTTATCCTGATAAATGGGATCCGACAGGGGATTTGAATTACCAGCAGAACCGTTCTATCCGTGCAATCGCATCAGGGCAGCTTTCTGGCAAATATCTTCAGGATGGCGGCACACAGGCAGGCCAATCCAGGGCGTACCATGCTGTTGGCGTCAATGAAAGTGATTTTATCTGGTCGGTGATTGGGGAAGAATTTGGTTTTTTAGGCTGTTGCATGATTTTGCTTTTATTTGCTTTTGTAATTTTTAAATGCTTTATGGTAGCAAAAAAGTCACAGGATTATCTTGGGAAACTAATTGCTGCAGGTGTTGCGTCTATGTATATGTTCCAGGTATTTACGAATATCTGTGTTGTGACGCTACTTCTTCCAAACACAGGGCTTCCGCTTCCATTTATCAGTAATGGGCTGAGTTCCATGATTTCTTCTATGATTGGGATTGGGTTAATTATGAATATCGGAATCCAGCCTGCAAAATCAAGCAAAGGTTTCTCAATGCGGAATATGTATGGAAACGGGCCGTCTTCGGAAATTGATTTGGACTTAGAACTATAATTCTTATTCATTTTTATGGGGCTGTAAAGAAAGGGGACTAGGTATATGAATATTGGGTTAATTGCACATGATGCGAAAAAAATATTAATGCAGAATTTTGCAATAGCATATAGGGGGATTTTAAGTAAGCATGATATTTATGCAACTGGTACAACAGGCCGGTTAATTGAAGAAGTAACAAATTTAAGCGTGCATAAATACCTGGCTGGCCATCTTGGAGGAGAACAGCAGCTTGCTTCACAGATTGAGCATAACCAGCTTGATATGGTTTTCTTTTTAAGAGACCCACTTTCTCCAAAATCGCATGAGCCAGATGTAAATAATGTCATTCATCTTTGTGATATGTATAATATCCCATTTGCAACAAACCTGGCTACCGCAGAGCTTTTAATTAAGGCATTAGACCGCGGTGATTTGGAATGGCGCGAAATATTAAAAAAAGAAGGAAACGACGGGAATGAATTTTAATTCAAATAGAATTGGCAGATGCATGGCGGCATTCTTTTTGTGCTTGCTTTTAACAGGCTGTGGCACAAAGAAAAATGAGCTCTTAAATTACCGTGTTGATATCCCGGAGGTTGGGGAATCACCATTTGAAGACAATGCTGCCGTAACACAGAACTATCTTTCGGATGGCATCTGCGTTATTGAAGAAACAGGGCAAACCAAAAAACAGGACAGTATAATGGATGCAAAAGCGTCTATTATGATTAATGATACAGACAGTAAAATGCTATATTCCCACAACATTTATAAAAAGATTTATCCGGCAAGCATTACTAAAATTGTAACTGCCCTTGTTGTTTTTAAATATGGAAACCTTGAAGATAAGGTTACTATTAGTTATAATGCCTCCCATATTACTGAATATGGGGCAAAGCTTTGTGGATTTGAAGAAGGGGATAAAATTATACTCAGGGATTTATTATCTTCCTTTCTGGTCCACTCTGGCAATGATGCAGGAATTGCGATAGCAGAGCATATTTCGGGCAGTGAGAAAGCATTTGCAAAATTGATGAACCGGGAAATGAAAAATCTTGGCGCTGTCCATTCCCATTTTGTCAATTCCCATGGGCTGCATCATAAAAAGCACTATACTACCGCATATGATTTATATCTTGTCTTTCATGAACTTGCAAAAAACCAGACATTTTTAGATATTATAAACCAACCTTCGTATACGGCAAAATTTAAGGGAAAAAACAAAAAAAAGAAGCAACTCTATTTTACTTCCACAGACCGCTATCTGATTGGGAAGGCCAAAGCACCAGAGGGAATAACAATAATCGGCGGGAAAACAGGAACCACCCTGAAAGCAGGCTCCTGCTTAATCCTGTATTCACAAGGGAAAAATGATACCCACTATATTTCTGCCGTATTAAAAGCAGAGAGTGGAGATGATTTGTATGTGCAGATGAACCACTTATTAGAATATGCGCAGAATGATAATACAGAATAGAAAACAAAGGGCACCGCTAGCGCTGATGCCCTTTGTTTCCCATTCTGCAGCGTTTTTTAGCCTTAGTTGCTGCTGCTCCTGATTCTTCCATAATAGCTAATTGCGTACAGGCCGCTTAATCCGACAACTGCATAGATAATGCGGGAAAGGATTGTCATATCCCCAAAGAGCATCCGCACTAAATCAAATTGCAAAAAACCGATAAGTCCCCAGTTTATTGCACCTATTATTACAAGAGCCAGTAATACATAATCTAATGTTTTCATAGGAATCCCTCCAATTATTGTTTAATATGTTGCTATATGTAAAATAGTCTCTCTCAGTTTTATAAAAAATATTCATATTTCATTAAATTTTTGTTTATGAATTGTAGGATTACTATAATAGCGTTATAATAGGAAAGGGCATCTGCCTGATGTTTTACAATAATGGGATTTCAGGGATTTTTATATGAAAGAAAGGAGACTGAACATGAGCCGTAGGAAAAACCAGAAGGTCGTTAAGATGAAACGGCGCCAGTCTTATTTTATGGGCATTTTCCTCTGTGTCTTTGCTGTCTACCTAGTTGTGCTTTTTGTCCAGTCCCTTACAAGGGAACATGTTTCTATCTATGAAGTGACGCAAAAGCAGCTTGCAGACAATGAAAATCTCCGTGGTATTATTTTACGTGATGAAGAAGTTGTAACGACGAACCAAAGTGGTTACCTTAATTATTATGTAGGGGAAGGCTCTAGGCTGGCGACAACTTCAACCGTATACTCTATTAATGAAAGCGGAAGCGCCGCCCAGGAAGCAGAAGCTGTTGATACTGCAGATGTTACTTTATCAGAAGAAGATACACAAAGCATCCGCACTAATATTTCAAGTTTTCGGAATCATTTCAGTTTATCTGATTACAGTGGTATTGTAAATTTCCGTTATAATGTGGAAAATACCTTGCTGGATCTTTCTGATGTCAACCTTTCAAAAAATCTGAATAAAATTAAAAAAGCGTCTGGCTCTGATGCTTCTTTTGAACTGGTAAAAGCAAAGCAGACGGGCATTATTTCATTTTCATCAGATGGGCTTGAAGATTTACAGATTGACCAGATAACACCAGAGCATTTTAAAGAAATGACAGATGAGTGGAAGCAGCTACGCACAGGGAATTCTATGGAAGCAGGCAGCCCGGTTTACCGTGTTGTCAAAAGCGAGAAATGGTCTGTTGTGGTGTCTTTATCCTCAGAGCAATATAAAAAACTTTCAGAAACAGAAACGGTTACAGTAAGAATCAAAAAGGATAATACGGTTCTTGTGCCAACCGTCCGCACATTTACTTCCTCAGGGCATTATTATGCAAATCTTATTTTTGACAAATATATGATACACTATATGAATAACCGATATCTGGATATTGAACTCCAGTTTAATAATACTGCTGGATTAAAAATTCCAGTATCTTCTATTGTAAAGAAAAATTGTTATGTAATTCCTGAAGAATATATTACAGAGGGGAACGGGACGTCTACAAGCAGCAAAAAAGGGGTTGCTGCCATTACTTATGATAAATCCGGGCAGGAACAGATTAAGTTCTTTTCTGCCGAAATTTATTGGAGAGACGAGGAGGGGAACGCTTATATAGATGCCAGCCTTTTTCCTGCGGGGACTTCCATTTTAAAAGAAAATGATAAAAAGGGAAAAAAATTGCAAGTAACAAAAATTGCAGAACTGGAAGGTGTGTATAATTGTAATCTGGGATATTGCCGGTTCCGTTATATCCATAAGCTTTATGAAAACCAGGAATATGCAATTATTGAGAATGGAAATCCATATAGTTTAGCTACGTTTGATCATATAATATTGAATTCAGATGTGATTAATGAAAACGATATTATATATTAATAAGAAGGAAACAGTTTTACCATACATAAGGAGGTGTAGGGTTTGGTCCAGGAAAATATTAGCAAAGTCGAAAAAAAAATAAACGCAGCCTGTTCTAGGGCAGGGCGCAGCCAGGAAGATGTTACATTGATTGCTGTCAGCAAAACAAAGCCTATTGAAATGATAGAGGAGGCTCTTGCCTGTGGGAAACGGGAATTTGGGGAAAATAAAGCGCAAGAGCTGAAACAGAAATATGAGGCTCTGTCCAAAGATATTAAATGGCATTTTATTGGCCATTTACAGACAAATAAAGTAAAATATGTGGTGGGGAGGGCATGTTTAATCCATTCTGTGGATTCCTATCATTTGGCAGAGGCAATTGAAACAGAAAGTGCGAAAAGAGATGTTATCTCACATATCCTGATTGAAGTAAATGTTGCACAGGAAGATTCTAAATTTGGCATCCATGAAGAAGAAGCAATGGAACTTGTCTGTGCAGTAGCAAAACTTCCACATATCAAGATAGAAGGGTTAATGACAATTGCGCCATTTGTGGAAAATCCTGAACAAAACCGCAAAATTTTCCGTAAGTTGTATAAATTGTCGGTTGACATTGCATCAAAAAACATTGATAATGTTTCTATGGGTGCTTTGTCAATGGGAATGACAAATGACTATGAGGTCGCAGTAGAAGAGGGGGCTACCTATGTCAGGGTAGGAACCGCTATCTTTGGCAGCCGCAGCTGACAAAGATGTCCCTGAAAAAGTCACTGGTAAATAAGAGAAATGAGGATTAGTATGGCGAATGGATTAAGTAAATTTATGAATTTTTTAAAACTGACAGACGAAGATGACGAATTTGATGATGATTTTTATGAAGACGACTACGATTATGATGATAAAAAAGAACTGGAACGAGAAGAAAGACGTCTTTTAAAAGAACAGAAAAAAGAGGAGAAGCATACTGCTTCCCACCGTAGTGATACATACTATGAGAGGGAAGAGCCTGCTGCACCAACACCGAAGCGGCCGTCGTCTGTTTCCTACCGTCCTTCTTCATCAGGAAGCAAAATAGTACAGATGCCATCTTCTGGAAATGATTTAGAAGTATGCATTGTAAAGCCTGGCAATATTGGCGAAGCACAGCAGGTATGCGACTTACTGATGAACAGCCATCCGGTTGTCGTCAATTTAGAAGGAATTGATATTATGGAAGCACAAAGGATTATGGATTTTATTTCTGGCTGCATTTTTGCAATTACTGGAAATATGTGCCAGGTATCGCGCTATATTTTTATCTTTTCACCAAAAGACGTTGATATATCAGGTGATTACATCAAAAGCCTTGAAAATGAAGAAAGTTATAATATAGCTTCTTTTAACAGGGAATTTTAACATGTTTGGATATATTATATATTGTATGGGCATCTTTTTTATCGTCCTGGAAATCATTGTATTGCTTTATATGGTTCAATCTGTGGTTGATATGGGACGTTATGTGCGCCTTATTACTCTTATCCTGGTGGAACCAATTTTATCTCCAATGCAGAAACTAATAAAACATTCTGTAATGAATACCTTTTCACTGGATTTAAGCCCCTACATCCTCTTGATTATTTTATATTATCTGGGAAAAATATGCGACTATCTGTCTGGGCTGCCTGCAGCATAAGTTTTTATGGCATGGCCGCCTTTACAAAATGGGTTTGCCGCCTAAAACGGCATGCCCATATAACTAAGGAGCTGTATATGCACCATTTAAAAGAAGAACAGATGTTATATCAACACTATAATGATTTGATTCAGATATCCTACCAACGGGGAATTCCTGTTTTTAGCCAGTTTGCCGGCCTGAATGATATGGAACTTTGTTTCCAGGCTCTCCAAAGTTTTTATGGGAACCACTGGCAGGAAGGGAAACATGCTATTTTTTATGGCGGTTATCCTGAAGCGGAGCGTAAAGTTATCTGCTTTCTGCCAGAAGAAACAGGTTGCAATATAGATTATGGGGCATTCCCGATTTGCTGCATACGGATTGTACCAGCAAATAAAAAGTTTAGTGATAATTTAAACCACCGTGATTATTTAGGCGCTGTAATGAACTTGGGGATTACACGTAACCAGGTTGGGGATATCCTAGTAAAACGGGGAGAAGAGGGCAGTAGCCTTTCTGGCAGTGCGTATTTATTTTGCCAAAAAGATAAGGCAGGCCTTTTGTCAGAGATTACCCGTATCCGCCACACCACTGTTAAAGCCTGTGAAGTGGACTTTTCAGAAACCGGCTGGAAGCCATCCTTTTCAGAGATTACAGGCAGTGTTTCATCATTCCGCCTGGATAGCATCCTTTCCCTTGCAACAAAAATATCACGTGCGCAAAGCCTTGCCCTGATTCAGGCAGGCAGCGTATTCTTAAATGGAAGATGCTGTACAGAAAATGCGAAAAAATTAGTAGCAGGAGATGTATTTTCCGTAAGGGGCTACGGCAAATTTCTTTTTGATAAAACTAATTCCCTGTCCAAAAAAGGGCGTTACCATATTATCGTGAAACAATACATATAGGAGGAATTTTATGCTTACACCAATTGATATTCAGAACCATTCACTGAAAACAGCTGTACGCGGCTATAGCAAAAAGGAAACGGATGATTTCCTTGAGGAGATTTTGCAGGGGTATGAAAGCCTCTATAAAGAAAACCGGGAATTAAAAGATAAGGTTTCTTCTTTAAGTGAAGGGATTCAGAATTATAAACAAATGGAAACCACATTGCAGAAAGCGCTGGTTTTAGCAGAAAAAACTTCTACAGAAACACAGGAAGCGGCAAAAAGCAAGGCAGAGGCTCAGATAAATGAAGCGTCGACAAAAGCAGAAGCAATGCTTACAGAGTCGCAGACAAAAGCAAATTCTATTTTGACCGAAGCACAGACAAGAGCTGAATCGCTTTTAACCGAAGCACAGACAAGGTCCGAATCCCTTTTAACTGAAGCGCAGACAAGATCCGAATCCCTTTTAACCGAAGCGCAGACAAAGGCAGATTCGCTATTAAAAGAAGCACAATCTGAAGCAGATGCAATCCGTAAAGAAACAAATGCATATGCCGATATTAAAAAATCGAAAGCAAACCGCGAGCTTGAAGAAACAAGAAACCACGTCCGTAAACTGGTACAAAGTTATGAAACATACCGCCTGCAATTTAAAAAGCTGGCACAATCCCAGATTGAAATGCTGGAAAGTGAAAATTACTCTATATTTGTTCCGGAATTGGCTGAAATGCTGGATGATGCTCCAGATGCAGATACTGCAATGGAGACAGAAAAAACCGTTGCCATTAACTTAAAGTCTTCTGAACAAATTGCATCAGAAGCAGCCATAACAGAAAATTTCCCAGCAGAAGAGACAGCTACTACAGAAGCCGCAGCCGGGCAGGAGAGTGAGGACCCTGTAAGTTCCGTACAGCAGCAAGTTCCGGTTTCAGCCTCCGATATCGTACCTGGCAATGCTGCCATCCCAGAAACTTTAAGTACACTAATTTCTAACATAGCAGTTATCCATACAAGTGATATCGTGCCAGGCAACGCCGTTTCACCATCCAGTGCACCAGCATCTGATACAGCAGTTATCCATGCAGATGATATTGTGCCAGGCAGCGCCGTTTCACCATCCAGTGCACCAGCATCTGATACAGCAGTCATCCATGCAGATGATATCGTGCCAGGCAGCGCCGTTTCACCATCCAGTGCACCAGCATCTGATACAGCAGTCATCCATGCAGATGATATCGTGCCAAGCAGCGCCGTTTCACCATCCAGTGCACCAGCATCTGACACGGCAGTCATCCATGCGGATGATATCGTGCCAGGCAACCCAGCGGCTGTCAGTCAGGATAATGTTATGGGACAGATGCAAATCAATAATGTGACACCAAAGATAGAAGGGTATGAAGGGGTGGTAACAAAAACAGTGACCCCAAACCAGGCTTCCCCATTTACATTTATAGACATAGAATAGAAACGGAAATTAAGGACTTGGAGGATTGCTATGAAATGGAAGAAGGCTTGCTTTGGAATTTTTATCTTTTCCCTGTTATTGGGTTTAGACCAGGTTACAAAACATCTTGCCGTAATTCATTTAAAAGAACAGGAGCCATTGCCTTTTATCCAGGATGTATTTGAATTACAATACTTGGAAAATTTTGGGGCGGCATTTGGCGTTTTACAGAACCAACGGATATTGCTTTTGGCAGTAACATCAATTGTTTTACTGTTGTTATGTTTTTTTTATTGGAAAATACCGGTGGGGAAACGATACTTTCCTATGCAGTGTACTATAGTGCTAATAGCAGCTGGGGCAGTCGGTAATTTGATTGACCGGCTCCTGCATGGGTATGTTGTAGATTTTTTTTATTTCAAACTGATTGATTTTCCTATTTTTAATGTTGCAGACTGCTATGTTGTAATTGCCGCCTTTTTTGCTGTTGTTTTAATTGGGTTTTATTATAAAGAGGAAGAACTGACATTTTGGAAGAAGGAGAAAAATTAATATTGGACAAGATAGCAGAAGAGAGTATACAAACTATAGAATATACTGTATCAGAAGATGGGGCAGGAATGCGTCTGGATCAGTTTCTATCAAAGAAGCTTACAGACGTTTCCCGCTCTTTTTTACAAAAACAGATTAAGGAACAGTCCATTTTAATAAATGGAAAAGCAGCAAAAGCAGGAAATAAACTAAATATAAAAGACAAGGTACAGGTTACCTTAGAACCGCCAAAAGAGCTTCAAATTGAGGCAGAAAATATTCCATTGGATATTTTATATGAAGATGAGGATATTATTGTGATAAATAAGCCGAAACAGATGGTTGTCCATCCTGCTCCAGGACATTACTCTGGCACGGTTGTAAATGCCCTTTTATATCATTGCAAGGATTCCCTTTCTGGCATTAATGGGGTTATGCGCCCTGGCATTGTACATCGGATTGACCAGGATACCACAGGTGCAATTGTAATCTGTAAAAATGATATGGCGCACAATTTTATTGCCCAGCAGTTAAAAGAGCATTCAATTACCAGGGCGTATCATGCAATCGTCTGCAATTCGCTAACACAAGTACAAGGAACCATCCAGGGGACGCTTGGAAGGCATCCGGTAGACCGTAAGAAGATGGCTGTGAATGTTAAAAACGGGAAAATAGCAGTTACACATTACCAGGTGCTGGATTCCTTAAATGGAAAATATACTTATATTTGCTGTAAACTGGAAACTGGACGGACACATCAAATCCGCGTCCATATGGCAAGCATTGGCAATCCAGTTCTTGGCGACAGTATTTATGGGCCGGCGAAATGCCCATTTCATCTGACAGGGCAGACACTTCATGCAAAAACACTTGGTTTTATCCATCCACGTACAAAGAAATATATGGAATTTGACGCGCCGCTGCCAGAATATTTTGAAAAGCTGTTACGGATACTTAAACAATAGGCTTGCTGGTTTCCTGTGGCGATGCAGCAAGCCTTAGCAATATTATTATTTTTTACTTCCGCAATGTTACGGCTGATGCAGCGCTTCGTTTTTTATCATCCTCCAAAGCGGCATAATGTTTTCTTGTGGTATTTACGTCATTATGCCCAAGGACTTCTGCTACTAGGTAAATATCGCTTGTTTCACGGTACAGCGTCGTACCATAGGTACTCCGCAGCTTATGTGGCGTAATATGTTTAAACTGTGTAATCTGCCCGGCATATTCGCTGACCAGGTTTTCAATCGCCTGGATACTGATTCTGCGCCGCTGGATAGAGTAGAACAGGGCATGTTCATGGCCTGCTACCGGCTGGATATTTTCCCTTGTTATTTCTATATAATTTTTTAATGCGTTGCGGACTTCTTCCCCAAAATAAACATATTCTTCTTTGCCGCCTTTCCGTATAATACGGATTCGGTTTTCGCGGAAATCAACATCCTCAATATCCAGGCCGACACATTCCGATACACGGATTCCTGTCCCCAAAAACAAAGTAAAAATAGCAAGGTTCCTTAGTTTGTTCTTTTCGTAAAACGATTTTTTTCGTCCAGTAAGCTGTTCCCCCGCATGTTCTACAAGATTTAAAAGTTCAGAGACTTCTTCAGCATCCAGACGGATAATTTCTCTGTCATGAAGTTTTGGCATATCGACGATTGTAGTAGGGTTATTCTTTAAAAAATCCCGTTTTTGGTAATATAAATAGAATTTTCGGAGGGAAGCAAGTTTCCGGTGGATTCCACGTTCATCGTTAGAATATGTTTTTCCCTCATAAGTATATAATTTTAAATATTCTAGATATTCTTCAATATCTACTGATTCCAGGGAATCTAAGTTATCAAGCGTCAGTGAGGAAATTTTTTCACTCTGGAACGAGGGGTTTGCTGACAGAAGAAAACGGAAAAAAGTCCGTATATCATAGGCATAGCCAATACGTGTATTTATAGAGGAAGTTGGCTCAATTCCACGGAAAAAATCTTTTGCAAAAGGCGGAAAATCTTTTAGCAGCTCACGGAGCTTATTGATATTTTTTGCATTTTTTGTTTGGTGATATGTCTGATGGTTTGATGTACCCATTTCTTTTCTCCTTATAATATGTTAAATCAAGTGATGTTATTACTCCGGCTGTTAAATACCGTAACTTTTTCTGGTCTAAATGTTCATTTACCTTCGTTGATGTCCACAATAGGATATCTTAAGAATAACATACTACTGCCGATTTATCAATAACTATTTGAAAAACTGGAGTTTATCCAAGAGTTAAAAATACTCTCCAACCGCTGCAAATTTACTTTAGCGGCGGTTGTTTGTGATAATCCTTTCCAAATTTGTAAGATCAGAGCCTGACAGGTTTTGGTTAGCAAGATAATCTGTAATAAAATTAGAGACAGAACCATTATACAGCTTATCCAGTAAGGCCCTAGTTTCAATATCCTGGATTTTCCTTTTTGTAATATTTGCTTTACATAGAAAGCCAGGGTCTTCCCGGATAATGGCGCCTTTATTGATCAGACGCTTGATTACGGTATAGGTCGTGTTTTTTTCCCAACCAATATATTCCTTAATAATTTTAGAAATATCTTTCGCTGCCAGTTCCTTGTTGGACCATAATAGTTCCATAACATTTAATTCTCCCTCATGCAGACGTATTTCCTTCATGAGCTCATACCTCCGTTTAAGTAATAAGTTATTTTCTATCCGTCTAATACCACACAGGCACTGCCGCCAAGTGTAAAGCATGTTTGGCTCGTTTCATACACGAGATTAAATATACTACATATATAGAATGTAATAAATTACAATAGTAGAATAATGTATGCATAACATTGGCATAGTTACCTGTAAAACACTATTTAAGCAGATAACTATGCCAAATTATACATATACCTATTCTACTAGTGGCGTATACATTCGTCAATAGTTAAATGAAATAAATATAATTCTATTTGTTACTATGTGTTACTATTCACAGCCAATCGTAGCCGGATCTCAATAAAAAATCTCTTCCCCT
>CAJUJR010000004.1 GCA_910586605.1 uncultured Lachnospiraceae bacterium
CCATTTTATCCATATCTGTAGCCATATATGCAGAAATATATCCACGGTCAAACTGCATACCTTCTACTAAATCCAGCTCTGTCATCATTGTCTTAGATTCTTCAATAGTAATAACACCATCATTAGAAACCTTATCCATTGCATCAGCAATCATTTCACCAACTGCATCGTCTCCAGCGGAAATAGCAGCTACCCTTGCAATCTGCTCTTTTCCTGTTACCTTTGAGCTCATCTTTGCAATAGACTCTACAGCACAGTCACATGCCTGTTTCATCCCCTTACGGAGAATAATTGGGTTAGCGCCTGCTGCAAGATTCTTCATCCCTTCATTTACCATTGCCTGTGCAAGGACGGTAGCTGTTGTCGTACCATCCCCGGCAACGTCATTTGTCTTTGTGGCAACTTCTTTTACAAGCTGTGCTCCCATATTTTCAAAGCCATCCTCCAGCTCAATATCCTTTGCAATTGTTACACCGTCATTTGTAATAAGTGGTGCGCCAAAGGACTTATCCAATACTACATTTCTTCCTTTTGGCCCTAATGTAACTTTGACAGTATCTGCCAACTTGTCAACACCTGCTTCTAAAGCAGCTCTTGCATCTGCTCCGAACTTAATTTCCTTTGCCATTTCTATTCCTCCAATTCTGCTTTCAATCTAATTAGTCTACAACAACCGCAACAATATCGTTCTGACGGACAACTATGAATTCTTCATCCTCAAGCTTTACTTCTGTTCCAGCATATTTTGAATAAATTACTTTATCACCTACCGAAACCTGCATCTCAACCTCTTTTCCATCCACTACCCCGCCAGGACCTACTGCAACCACTTCTGCCTGCTGTGGCTTTTCCTGTGCATTGCCTGGCAATACAATCCCTGATTTTGTAGTTTCTTCTGCTTCTAACTGTTTTAAAACAACTCTGTCCCCTAATGGTGATAATTTCATAAGAATGCCTCCTTCTGTCTATTTTCTTCTTTTATTAGCACTCATTCATTTTGAGTGCTAACCATATCCATAATATATTTCATTTAGAAATATTTAGCAATATACGCCAAACCGCAAAATCACCTTATTCTTAAAAATAATTACTTATATCTCCCATTTTCTCACTTTTTCTCACTTTTTCTATTTATTAGTCAAATCATCCCTTGCGTAGAATATAAAAAAGGGGAATGCCAGCGCATTTTCCTATTATGTAAAAAGGCGTTACCAGTCTCTTCTGATAACGCCCTGTATATTATTTCTGCTGATTAATCATTTCCTTAATATCTCTTGCTTTGTCTTTAATCCTGTCACTTGCACTCCTAGAAGTCAGCACTTTGGAAACCCAACGGCTTGACTCTTCATACTTTCCAATACGGCGTGCAAGGTCTGCAATCAGGTATGTCGTTGTTGTTTCATCCATACCGCACATAGGAAAATCTTCCTTTGAAAATGCAGACATAAACCCATCATATGCATTAGCAAGCAACTCTGTCTCTTCCTGCTGGAGCTGTTTAATCTGATTTTCATAATCAGGCGTCTCTTTTGGAAGGCTCTCTGCTTTTCCACGGCAAAGCCATGCAAGCTTCAGGCAAGTATATGCCTTCTCGCTGTCTTTTGCTTTTTTCACAACAGTATTTGCAAGGGCAAGCTGATGACGTGCAATCGCATCGTCATATGTATAGAAACTGCCCGAATTTGACAACCCTTTAAAGTT
Source organism: uncultured Lachnospiraceae bacterium (assembly GCA_910586605.1). Lineage (GTDB taxonomy): Bacteria > Bacillota > Clostridia > Lachnospirales > Lachnospiraceae > Butyribacter. Next base: position 1,702 of record CAJUJR010000004.1, read on the forward strand.
TGCAGAAATATTTTCCTTAATCATCTTTGCCTGTGCAGGCAGCATAAACTTGAAAAACCTGCTCAATGCTGCATATCCGCATTTAGGGCAGACAACCGCATCATATTTTAAAGAATCCACCATACTATATTTTGGACGTAAATCTGTATCCTGCGATACCAGCTTAATCCTGCCGGTACGCACTACCTTTGTATGGAATTCTGAATCACAGACAGGGCAGGTAAAAGTTTTATCAAATAAAACGTCTTCCTCTTTTAACTGCGGCTCTGCCTTTTTTGCATCTGTTCCGGATGCTCCCTCTTTCTGTCCCCCTTCTTCAAAAACATCCATTTTTTCCAGCTTACCTAAACCAAACTGGCTCAATCCAGAAAATAAACTCATTTTTGTTACCTCCTTATTTTGGTCGATATGAACTTTTCATAGAAACAATTCTGTTAAATACCATATGATCCATTGCAGAATCTTTAGAATCCACAATAAAATAGCCCTGTCTGACAAACTGGAAGCTGTCCATTGCCCCTGCCTCTGCCAATGCAGGCTCTATAAAAGCATCTTTCAGCACTGTCAGGGAATTTGGATTGACATTAACTGTTCCATCCTCATTATACACCCCTTTTTCTTCATCTACAATATTTTCATAAAGGCGGATCTCTGCTTTCTCTGCAGTTTCGGCACATACCCAGTGGATTGTCCCTTTCACTTTCCTGCCGGAAAAACCAGAACCACTCTTTGTTTCTGGGTCATAGGTGCAGTAAACCGTTGTAACCTTGCCATCTTGGCCAACTGCATAATCTGTACATGTTACAAAATAGGCATTCATCAGGCGCACTTCATTGCCTGGATAAAGCCGGAAATACTTCTTTGGCGGCTCTGGCATAAAATCCTCCCTTTCAATATAAAGGACTTTGCCAAATGGGACTTTCCTTGTCCCCATTGCTTCATTTTCCTGATTGTTAGAAACGTCCAGATATTCTATTTCATTTTCTGGATAATTTGTAATTACAAGCTTAATTGGGTCAAGAACTGCCATCATCCTTGGACGCTTCATTTTCAAATCCTCACGGATGCAATACTCCAGCATCGCATAATCGGATGAACTCTGTGCCTTTGATACGCCTGAAAGTTCCATAAACATACGGATTGACTCTGGTGTAAAACCACGCCTGCGAAGCGCTGCAATGGTAACAAGACGTGGGTCATCCCATCCGTCCACAATGCCATCTTCTACTAATTTCTTAATATAACGCTTTCCTGTCACAACATTTGTCAGATACATCTTTGCAAACTCAATCTGCTTTGGCGGAATCTCAAACTCCAACTCCTGGACTACCCAGTTATAAAGCGGGCGGTGGTCTTCAAATTCCATAGTGCAAATCGAATGGGTAACCCCTTCAATCGCATCCTCGATTGGATGCGCAAAATCATACATCGGATAGACACACCACTGGTCTCCTGTATTATGGTGCTCCCTGCGGGCTACACGGTAAATTACTGGGTCACGCATATTCATATTTGGTGAACTCATATCAATTTTTGCACGAAGTACCCTGGAACCATCTTCAAACTCCCCTGCACGCATACGCTCAAACAAATCAAGGTTTTCCTCAACAGAACGGTTACGGTATGGGCTTTCCTTCCCAGGCTCGGTCAACGTGCCGCGGTATTCCCGCATCTGTTCAGCAGACAGGTCGCATACAAACGCTTTTCCCTTTTTAATCAGCTTCCGTGCAAATTCATACATCTGCCCAAAATAATCAGAAGCATAATACACCTGTTCTGTATCCAAATCATCACAAATCCATTTTACATCTTCCAAGATAGAATCAATAAATTCTGTCTTTTCCTTTGTTGGATTTGTATCATCAAAACGGAGATGGAACACCCCTTGATATTCTTTTGCCAGATTAGAATTTAAAAGGATAGATTTTGCATGGCCGATATGCAGATAGCCATTAGGCTCTGGCGGAAATCTTGTAACAACTTTATGGTATGTCCCCTCCTCCAAATCTTTATCAATGATATTCTGAATAAAATTACGGGAAACTTTTTCTGCTGTTTCCTCATGATTCTCCATATTTATTTCCAGATTATTCACTATGTCTCCTCCTTTAGTGTTTCGCAAACATACATTACTTATCATATCACATTTTAACAAAATAGCAAAGCAAAAAATACCCTGTTGCCACAGAAACGGCAACAAAGTATCCTTCAAATACCATATTTTGCTTATTTAAAACGGTGTCCGCCTAGTTTAAACTTTGCTCCTTTTAAGACCACGCTAAAATAGTAATAGCCCTTCATATCTTTCACTTTCCCTTTATACTTAATTGTCCTCTGACCCTTTAAAACCTTTTTCGCAGCAGAAATGCAGTCTTTCCACTGTTTTGCCTTTGTTTTCCCTGCATCATACTGCTTTAACCTCTTATTTAAAGAACCATTCCTTACTGGCGAGAACTGTGACTTCTGATAAATCACTTTCTTAATTGTATTTGGAAAAGATTTTGATGCTACCCGGTTCATTACTACAATACCGACAGCAAGTTTTCCCTGATATCCCTCTGAACCTGCTTCACAGTTAATAATGCTTGCCATCAGGCGCAAATCACTTTTTGAATAGGATACTTTTTTTGCCTTTTTCTTATCATTGCTCTTGTTTGATGTACTTTTTGCACCTGCTTTGGCAGCCCTTCCTGCGACCTGTATATCTTCTTCTGCTACAGAAGGCGCTGGGTTTGCTGTAGCCGCTGGACTTTCAGCCGGCACAGGGCTTTCTGTTGGCAGTACCTCTTCATTTGGTACTGTTGTTGCCTCAACTGCAGGCACTGTGTTTTCATCTTCCTTTGCAGAAGCTGATACCGGCTTTGTGCAAAAACCAGAAATCATAATAATCGTCAGTATTAGCATAGCAAATTTTTTTAAACTCATAACAACCTCCATATTGCCAGCCTCCCCTCTCTTTATACTCCCCTATAAAGAGCTAGCTGGTTTTTCCCAGGAACTCCTTTCCTGAGTTGTTAAGCTAAAACATTTATTTCTTAACAATTATGTAATAATTATATCATACTCTTATAAAATTTCAAGCTTTTTTGAAACATTTTTTAAACCAAAAAAACGCCTGCTTTCGCAGACGCCTCACTTCTTATGCAATTTATCTAAATATCAATAAATAAACACACTTCTTTTTGTTACTTTTTTATACTATTTTTTTGTATCAATAAAAAAAGCTTTCCTCTTTGTTATAATTATTACAGTTTTGTTACGATTTTCACAAATAATAGATAAAAAGAAATGTAACATTTCTTTTTATCTATTGCTATATTACTGCGCAATTTCTTATTATAAGAAAAATTAAAAAAACTTCATATCTGCAGCAGCTCCTGATATGGCAATGTACCGCCAAATAAATCTAAGGCGCTTCCTACTGTAAAATCAATAAAACCATTGCCTGCCTCCCGGATCCAATCAATATCTTCCAACGAATGAATCCCTCCTGCATAGGTAACTGGTAAAACCCTGCGTTCCCCAAGCCTTCTGACTACCTCCTTCTCAACACCCGATGCTTTCCCCTCTACATCTACTGCATGGATTAAAAATTCATCACAAAATTCCGCCAACATTTCTAAAGTTTGCCGGTTCATTTTCACTTTTGTAACCTTCTGCCAGCGGTCTGTAACAATATAGTAATCATCCCCTGCATAGCGGCAGCTTAAATCCAATACAAGATGCTCTTTCCCAAGCAAAGAAGCCATACGCTTTAGACGCTCCATATAAATCATCCCATCCCGGAAGACATAAGAAGTTACAATAATATGAGAAGCCCCCATGGCAAGGAATTTTTCTGCATTTCCCTCATCCATCCCTCCACCAATCTGCATTCCGCCTGGATATTCTTCCAAAGCAGATTTTGCCTGGCGGACATCTGCTTCATAAAATTCAGTGCCCTTCGGGTTCAAGAGGATAATATGCCCTCCAGACAGCCCATCTTCCCTATACTTTTTTGCATAAAAAGCCGCATTTTGCCCTGAAATAAAATTATCGACAGCCTGATTCCCTGAATCTGTCAGGCTGCCGCCGATAATTTGTTTTACAGAACCATTGTGTATATCAATACAAGGACGAAACTTCATTTCTAACCTCTTTTCTCATTAATAATTGTTCTACGATAGTAGAATAACTATCTGGTCAAAATAACTATTTTTTTCCTGTAATCTTACGTGCCAACTCTGCATAAGTATCTTTCACAGATACATCATAAGTTCCTGCGCTAATAGAACTACTATAACCATTATCGTTCAAATACTTGTCAAATTCTTTTGCGCTGCTGACAATCCCCAGCCTTTCCAACTCTTCACTAACATCAGAAGACCAATCGCCAACATTTATTGTAAGCTTTTTCTGCTGGTTCTTTTTTTCTTGCTCCTGTTTCTTCCGTTCCTTTTTTACTTCCTTTTCAATATCGTCTTTTTCCTTCTCCAACTGCTTTTTCATCTCTGCCGCCTCATCTTTCGGGCTCTTTGTTGGTGCTGAACTTGGCGTTCCGTCAGATGTCGGCACAGGAGAAGCCTTTTCCTGTACTGCAGCAGATGGGTTAGGAGTTTCTTTCTTATCCTCCTCCGGCTTCACTGTCTCCTCTGGGGCAGAAGATTCCTTTGCTGCATCCTTATTATTTTCCGCAAGGAGTTTTCCAGAATCTGATTCATATGCCATCCCAAGTTCCTTTGCCCTGGATGTAACATATGGATCTGAAGTCCTTACCATAAAAGAAATCCCTAAAATAAGGGAAGCAAATATAACGCCAGAACCAAACCCTCTGAAAAATGACTTTCTATCCATAACAATCTCTCCATTCTAAACCATGCCTAAAACCCATTCCCAGAAGCTGCCATGAAGCAAGCTTCCATGCCAGCCCTTTGCAGGAGGCTTCAAACATCTCCTGTTCTTTTTAGCGGGCATTATATAAGTCAATAACAAATTTTACTTCTCCCTGCCCAAGGGAAAGCATTTTGGAAATATCTAAAACAGACCTTCCCTTTTTATATAATGCAATAATTTCATCATTATGATTCACAATTTCCTTCTGTTCACTGATTGGACGGTATTGCCCAGTGACATCAAGAGCCATTTTCGCCCTTGCTTCCTCTTCTTCAATTCTTGCAATCTCTGCATCATATACAGAAGATGCATCTAAATCATCATCATCCTCTGCATCTGGTTCTGGTTCTGGTAAAAAGGAATCTCCTTCTAATTGTGGAACAAAATCTTCCAGCCCATCAAAAACTTCATCTTCTAAAACAGCATCATATCCTTTCTCGAACTCATCTTCTTCCAGATTTGCTTCCGGCAATTCATCCATAAGTCCATCCTCGCTGCTGTCTGGCTGCTTGTTATCCTGCCAAGGCCTGTTATTCCCAGTTTGAAGTTCCAAAATATCCAGCTCAATCGACTTCTTCATTTCATCAAGCTGTTGTCCCTGTTCACGCATTTTCTGGTATTCCCTTGCTGATTCATCATGCAAATCTGCCCTCAGGGAATCAATTTCATGAACAAGCTTCTTTACTTCTTCCTGCTTTTCATTCATCATATCGAATAAAAAAACAACTTCATCATGATTTTTTTCAATTTTTCCAATTACCTGGTCTGAATATTCACTGATTCCCATAATTTTTTCATTGGATACTTGGCTCATCCTTTCATCCAGGTCTTCATAAACAGTTTCTGCTTTCCTGGTAAAAGAATCCAACATTTCCTGTAACTGTTTCTTTTCTTCCTCCTGGCTTGCCCCAACCGGCTCATCAAAATCTTCCTTTGGAACTTTTCCAGAATTATCCGAAATACGGACACTGTAAATTACTGCTGCCAATCCAATTACTATCATTGCAATTTCTAAAAAAACCATAGCTTTCCCCTTACTATCCTCAACGCACCAATTTTCAGCATTAAACTGTCATATCAAAATGCTTTTCTTCTTTTCCCTGTTTCTTTGAGGCTGATTTTTCTTGTTCTCCTTCTTTGCCAGAAGAATTCTGCTTTTTTTTCTTTTGCTGCCTCTTCTTCCGCTCCTCATTTTTCAGTTCTTCATTTTCTGCCCGGTTTCTGCGTATTGTCTGCTCAGAACTCTTTTTTACGTCATCTTGGAACTGTGCTGCCACCTGTTGCTGTTCCTGCATTGCACGGTTCATCTCATTTGTCTGAATCTGGGATACCTCCTGTGATTTTGGAGGCATTGTAATATAATCAAATGTTATGGACATAAAACTTCCCCCTTTTTTTCCAATTTACACAGCCCGGACACGTATATCGGCTCCTTCACGCACAAACGTGCTACGATGGACTTCACTATGTAAATAGTTTGTTACGTTTGATATTGTAAGCTTCACCCCGCTGTATGCAATATCGTATACTACAATTTTGCCCTTTCCGCTGGAGCTTTCCAAAACATGGCCTAATTCATCATATTCTGCTGTAAGGGTGTCCATAATCCCATCAATTTCATCCAGGCGGACTTTCCCACTTTTCAACATCTCTAGCTTTTCTGGCTCTAAAGAACCAATTGCCTTAAAACGCTTTTTCAATACCTCAATCGTCTGGAGCACCTTATCCTTTTCATCAGATAACTCTTCCATTTCTTTTTCAATTGCATGGTAACGGTCTACACAGTTTGGGTCAATCCCAACTTCCAATTCTGTCTGTGTCCCCATAGAAGAACCTGCCACCTTTGTCTCTATCTTCTGGGTTGAACGCACGCTCCCGCCTGCAATCAGCCCTCTCTTCCCATTTACTTCAATTACATCTTTTGCAACCACATTACTGTGCATCAGGGCATCCGTAACAATTTTACCACCAGCATTTACTGTAGAACTTTCAATAAAATTAGAAATAATATCGCCCCCGGCTTCCATCTTGCCAGTCCCTTTTCCCTGAATCCCACGATTCAGGACGATTTTTCCGCCTGCAATTAACGTAGCCCCTTCTACAGCGCCTGCCACATAGATATCGCCTGTTGCCTGAACAGTATATCCTGTCAATACATTCCCTTTCACATTTACGCTGCCCTCATATTCAATATCCCCTGTAGAAGGCCCTACATCAGCAGGAACTTCATAACAATCTGATACAAAGACTGTTTCATCCACACAGGTAACATTTCCTGACACATCAGAGTACATGCTTAAAGAATCCTCCGAAAGATGGATATGCTTTCCATGTTTTAAATGTTTATTAGCAACTGTCCTCGGCTTTATTTCATTCCCTGTCACATCTGTCCCAGGCGTGCCAAAATCCGCCGGCTCCAAAGTTGCCAGAAGCTGGCCCTCCGTAACCGACTCGATCATATCCAACTTATGAAAATCAACGCTTCCGTCTTCCTTCACTGCTGGTTTGCTCGTCTTATCCAAGTCAAAATGATATGTTATGACTGCGTCATGCCCATGGACTGGCGGTGTCGCTTTTGCTACCAGGACATCCGTACAGTAAAGGCGCATTTTATGCATGATTTCAATATTTTTTCTTATAATCCCATAACTTACATCATGCTGTTCTAACAGTTTTAAAATATCTTCCACTGTCAGCCTTGAACCAAGGCTGGAATTTGGATACAGCCTCAGTTTGGCATACAGCCGGTTTGGGTCAACGGTAATCACTGCATATTCATTTTCTGGTATTGCACTTTTTTTACTAATCTGAATCTCTGCATTTGTCTTCTTTGCTGCCTTTTCCACAAAAACCTTAATTTGCTCTGTCGGCACATCATTCCATTTTTTTGCAACCAAATAAGATAAGATATCATCCGCTTTCAAAGGCTCTCCGCCGTCTACAGCAGGATATGACTTTAAAAAAATCCCATCTTCTTTATGAACCAATTGAAAAAACGCATTACGCTTCATATCTACCCTCGTTTCTGCAAAATCCACTCTTAGATTTGTACATCAGCCCTGCCATTCTCAGACACTGCCAAGCCCAAATACAGAAAGATCATCCCCCATCCTCTCACGCATCTTGCGCAGTGCTTTTGTATGGAGCTGGGAGACTCTGGATTCCGATACCTCCAGTATCCTGCTGATTTCCTTTAACGTCAATTCCTCAAAATAATAAAATGCAATTACTTTCTGTTCATTTTCTGTCAGAGAATCGATTGCCTGCGCCAATATGTTTTTTAATTCCTGGCGTTCCACAATTCTTTCTGGCTGTTCAAAACGCGTAATATTTGCAGATTCAATTTTAACTTCACTTCCCTGTTCCAGATATTCATCTAAGGAAACAAGGTTCGCAACCTGTGTTTGATTTATCAAATCTTCCAGTTCACTGATGGAAAGCCCAAGCTCCTCTGATAATTCCTTATTTGATGCAGGACGCCCGAATCTTGTTTCCAGATCCTTCATGGCAGTTTCCAACTTCTTCTGCTTTTGGCGGAGCGTCCTTGGAATCCAGTCCATTTTACGGATTTGGTCTAAAATAGAACCACGGATACGCAAGCTGGCATACGTTTCAAATTTTACACCCTTTGTCAGCTCAAATTTATCAATTGCATCAATCAATCCAAAAATACCATAGCCGACCAGGTCATCATACTCTACGGTATACCCCAGATACATCCCAAGTCTTCCGGCAACAATTTTAACCAGTCCGGAATATTCGATGATTAGCTGTTCCCTGATAGAAGGATTCTTTGTTTTTTCATACTCTTTCCATAAGTCCTCTTTTTGCTTATCATCCATCGGCTGTAACATCCCTTCTGAATCATTTTTATCTATTCAGCAACCCCTCCTGATACTTCCCCGGTATCAGGGCTTTCCTTTAATGGCTCCGGTTCTGGAAGCTCTACATTTTCTTTTGCTGAACCCTGCTGCCTCTTAAACATATTTCCATCCATTACCTTCTGGATTATTTTTTTTGCAATTAAGCCTATAATATAAAATATTACCAAAGTTGCTAATAATAATTCAAGGCTATAGGTAACATCCATTTCTTTTACTATTGTTAGAATGCTCACAACCGCGCCTGCTAACAACATTATAAATTTTGGTATAAATTCCAGTTTCACAAAATCTCCCCCAAACTAAATCGTACGGATTGGCTTCCCAACTGATTTGATAACGAAATCCCCTGTTTCAGGGTAAAACTCCACTGTCCGCCCAAAATTCAGCCCAGTATCCTCCGCCAATATACGAATCCCAATTGCCTGCAGTTTTTTCTTAACTGCCACTACATTGCGTTCACCAACGCGCAGCATATCGCTGTCACCGTTAAAAGCAAACATCTGTGCCCCACCCGCAATTTTAGCTGTCAGGTTTCTCCTGTTTGCCCCAGCCGCAATCATTTTCTCAATTAAATAATCAATACCGGTATCTGCAAACTTCGCCCGGTTCTGGTTCTGCCTGACCTGTGTACTGTCTGGCAGCATAACATGCACCAAGCCTGCTACTTTCGACGCTTTATCATACAACGCTACTCCTACACAGGATCCAAGCCCCAGCGTTGTAACGGCATCTGGTGCACGGCAGATTTTTAAATCAGCCATTCCAACTTTTATCATCTCAGCCATTCCCAATCACCTTAACCCTAAAGACTTTAAAATACGTGTGTAAGACTCCATTGTCGGAATCAAAATAAAGTAACCACTGATATCTATCACATCCAAATCTTTAAAACGCGATTCAATTAAAAGCGCTTTATCCCCTAACTTCCCAAATTCTATTGCCGGAACACTTAAAATTGCCCCTGCCATATCAAAAGCAAGGCTTGGAACCGAAATGGAAATTGTCAATTTCGTCAATGAAGAAATTGCAGAAAGATAAGCACCTGTAATAATATTCCCAATCTCCTGCAACGCCGAAATCTCTATTTCCGTAAATGTATCGGAATCTAAACCGGAAGTCAGCCCTACCAGCCTCTGCACCAGCACACGTGCAGCATCACTCTCTAAAATGAATAACAATGAACCCTGAATATCCCCTTCCAGACTCAATAAGATTCCGGCAACCAAAGTTTCCTCCCCGCCGATTACCTGTGCCAATTCGGCAAAAGTCAGCATTTTAACCCTTGGAACATTCATATCGATTCTGGTATTAATAAGTTGGGACAATGCAGTAGTTGCATTGCCCGCACCTATATTTCCTATTTCAGTTAATACATCAAACTCAAAGTTATCCATGCCCTCATCGTTCTTCTGCATAGAATACCTCATTTCCACGCTGCCTTGCCTGAATGGAATCTGTCCAGGCAGCGCACAAAACAAATCCCATGGCAACCAATTTCTTTAAACCATTTCTTTCTCTTTGTCATTTATCACAGATGAAATATTTAACAATGTAATCAAGCCATCTACATGCTTGCCTACGCCGCTTAAATACTGCATACGGATATCATTTGCATCAGCTGAATTTGGTTTTTCAATCGAAGCCTCATCTAGGGTTACCACCTCTTTCACCTCATCTACAATAATCCCAATAGCAGACTGCGACTCCAGCTTAATAATAATAATGCGTGTTGCATTTGTATACTCATCCGGCACTAAATCAAATTTCAAACGAAGGCTCATAACAGGGATAATCTCGCCACGCAAGTTAATTACTCCTTTGAAATACTTCTGTGACATTGGAATCCTTGTAATCTTAGACATCCGCACAATATTATCAATATACTTAATATCAATACCATACTGTTCGCTTCCAAGATGGACTACAATATACTGCTTTCCTTCACTTGCTACCTCTACATTTTGAACATCATTGATATCATCCATTTTCCAATCCCCCTATACTAAGGTATTTACTTCAAGAATAAGTGCAATTTCGCCATCACCAAGAATTGTAGCGCCGCCAATCAGCTTACTGCAATTAATATAATCGCCAATTGATTTGATAACAATTTCCTGCTGGCCAATCAGGTTATCAACAACAAGCCCTGCCTGCTTATCCCCTTTGCTGACAATAACAACTGTCAAGCTTTCTGGTTTAAATTCACCAGGCTCTACATCCAGAATCTTGTCCAGCCGGATTAAAGGAATCACAGCATCTCGGAGATTAATAACTTCTTTGGTCTGCACATGCTTTACCTCTGAAAATGGAATATCTTCAATTGTCTGGATATTTCCTAAAGGAATCGCATATTTCTCTGTCCCAAGCTCAACCATCAATGCCTGGATAATTGCAAGTGTAAGCGGCAAGCGGATAATAAAGCTGCTTCCTTCGCCCATCTCTGTCTTACACTCAATATTTCCTCCCAGGCCTTCAATCTTTGTCTTAACAACATCAAGGCCAACGCCGCGCCCAGAAACATCGGTAATCTGCTCTGCGGTAGAAAAGCTCGGCCTAAAGAGCAAGTCAATGATTTCCTTATCCGTCATGGCCTCTGCCTGTTCTGGAGTAATCGTTCCCTTTTCAATCGCTTTATTCCTGACTTTCTCTACATTAATCCCAGCACCGTCATCGCGTACCTCAATATTAACATTATTCCCATCTTGGTATGCATCAAGATAAATATGCCCAACCTCATCTTTTCCAAGCGCAATTCTTTCTTCATTGGACTCAAGCCCGTGGTCCGCAGAATTACGGAGCAAATGCTGTAATGGGTCACCAATCTCATCAATTACAGTACGGTCAAGTTCTGTCTCCTCACCTGACATATGTAGTTCCATCTTTTTCCCAAGCTTCTTTGTCAAATCCCGTATCATACGTGGGAAACGGTTTACAACGCTCTCAATTGGCACCATCCTGACTTTCATAACGGATTCGTGCAGATTCGTCGTAACACTTTCCAGATATTCAATCTGTTCGTTCAGCGCAGAATTCAGCCTGGATTCTTCATCAGCAGAACTGGTTGATACAATACCATTTTTCGCAATGATAAGCTCACTGACAAGATTCATCAAAACATCTAACTTTTCAATATCAACACGGACTGTCCTTCCTACTGTCGGCTTGGCCGTTTTCTGCTGCGCATTCTTCTGTGCCGTCTTCTGTGCAGGTTTTGCCCCCTGCTTCTTTACAGCCTGCTGTGCAGCAACGGGCGCTTTTGCAACAGGCTCCTTTACTTCCGGCTCTTCCACCTTTGTTTCTGGCTTTTCAACAGCAGAGTCACTTGTATGTAGATCCGGTAATGTATAAATGCCAACAACAGCATGTTTTACTTCTGACACAGATTCAATTGCATTCTTAACTGTCTCAAGGCTTTCCTTTGTAAAATATAACAGGCTGAAATCCATTTCAAATTTCTCGTCTTCAATATCCTGTACACTTGGTACTGCCTTGATAACTTCCCCGAGTTCCTCCAATGCCTTAAACACTAAAAATGCCCTTGCTGCTTTTAAAATGCAGGACTCCTGCAGAGATACCGTAATCCCAAAAATATTTTGGTTATCATTCTGCGCTTTTTCAAACGTATGTTTCTCAAAATCAGAAATAGATATAGATTGGTATTTTGCTTCTCCTTCCCCATCCCCAGAATCTGCGGAAGTCTCTTCTTTCCCACCCTCTGGCGCTTTTGCAGCCTGTTCCGGCGCTTCTTTTCCGGTTGCTTTTGCTGCAATCGCATTCAAGGTATTTACAATTTCTTCGTTCTCTTCTGTCCCTTCATTTGCAGTTTCCATAATCTCATTGAGATATGCTTCTAACGCATCCAGTGCACGGAACAACACATCAATCAATTCCGATTCCACCTTCATATTCTCACTGCGGATTTCCTGGAAAACATTTTCCATATCATGCGTCAGGCGCTGCATACGCTTGAAGCCCATTGTGCCTGCCATCCCCTTTAATGAATGTGCTGCACGGAAAATCTCATTAATGACATCCATGTTCTCAGGTTCCTGTTCCAGAACCATTAACTGGTCACTTAAATTCTGCAAATGCTCTTTTGTTTCATCGATAAAAATCTCAAGATACTGACTAACATCCATTTTAGCGCACCCCCACATGCTTTGTTATTGCATCAGCAATTTTCTTCAGTTCCGCCACTTCATCCACGGCGCCTGCCTCTGCGATCGCCTTCGGCATGCCATACACTGTACAGCTCGCTTCATCCTGTGCAATAACGTAAATTTTATTTGTTTGTTCTAATTGAAGTATCCCTTTCGTACCATCTGCCCCCATGCCAGTCATTACCACACAAGTAATTTCATCAAAAGATGATTTCATCAGTGATTCATACATAATATCCGCACATGGCTTTAATCCATTTCTGGCAGCCTCTACCGTTACTGAAAGGTTGTGGTCTTTTTTCCCCTTCTCTATCAGACGCATTTGGGAACCGCCCTTTGCAATATATACTGTTCCCTTCTCAATCGCCACCCCATGTTCCGCTTCCACTACATTAATCCGGCTTAACTCATTTAATCGGCTGGCAAGGGAAGCAGTAAAACCTTCTGGCATATGCTGCACAATCAGAACCGCAGCATCTAAGTTCGCTGGCAAAAACGGAACAACATACTGCAGTGCTTTTGGTCCGCCTGTTGAACAAGCCAATGCTACCAATTTCTTGGCTCCTCCGCCTAACGGTTCTTTGGAATGCTTTGATGTGTCCCCCCGAAGTGGTTTTCTGGAAACAGCAGAACCTTCCCTTGCAATTACCTTTCTTGCCCTTCCCCCTAAAGGAGATGCCTCTTCCCGCACAGTTGGCTCTGGCACTGGCGGAAGATGCGTCGCAAGATGAAGCATTTTCAAGAGATTTTTCCCAAACCCCGGTCCTTTTGCTTCTGCCAGGCTGTCAGGTTTCGTAACAAAATCAAATGCGCCAAGTTCCAGTGCCTGGATTGTTTCCTTTGCCCCTTCTTTTGCAAGCGTGCTGACAATTAAAACCGTCTCATTCTTCCCTTTGCTTTTTAATTTGCGGAGCAACTCAATGCCATTCATTTTTGGCATATTGATATCCAGGACAATCGCATCAAATTTCTCACCAGACATCAAAATATCCAATGCCTCAATTCCATTAACCGCATAACGTTCTGCCTGGAGTTTCTCATCTGAATTAATTATATCAAAAATAACCCTTCTCATAAGTGCAGAGTCATCAACAACCAGTATTTTTTTCATATACATCCGCCTCCCCAATATAATTTCCACTAAATAATATTATCATGTTTCAGCCGAAATGCAAAGTAATTTATCTTTTTTTCATATACCTGCCTTGTACGTTACCAGCTATCGAATGTGCAGGAACAGCATCTTTTATCTCCCATACCGGAATAATTTCGTCAGCAGCCCGGAAATCCCCCTGCTCCGCTTTTCTGGCATATCTTCCATACCATTGTCCAAAAGCAAGGCAAGTTCAAGCATCGCCCTTGAGCTTGCAGCATTTGGGTAAACCACTGTAACAGGCTGTTGTTTCATCACTGATTTAGGCAATTTTTCATCATAAGGGATATATCCCAGATACTGCATTTTCATGTTAAGGAACTTCTCTACTACTGTATCCAGCTTATCAAAAAGTTCCTTCCCTTCATTGTATCCCCGGGCACGGTTTGCCACCATCCTGATTTTCGTATTATTTTCATAAAACTCTTCATGCCTGCATAAAGTCTTTAACAATGCATATGCATCTGTAATGGAAGTCGGTTCTGGCGTTGCTACCAACAGAACTTCTGAACTTGCTAAGACCAAATCAATTACCGAATCAGAAATCCCTGCCCCAGTATCAATAATCACCACATCGGCAATATTATCTAATTCATACATCATCCGTACCAGGCTTTGTATCTGGTCACTGTTTAAATTTGTAAGTTCCCGCAAACCAGAACCTCCTGAGATAAACCCAATATTTTCTGGTCCAGGGGAAACCACATCACGCAGAGCCTTTCCATGGAATATCAAATCAGCCAGGTTATATTCCGGCCGGATGCCAAGCATTACTTCAACATTTGCCAGGCCAAAATCCGCATCCAGGACAACAACCCTTTTATCCAGCCTGCTTAACTGAATTGCAAGGTTCAGCGAAACATTGGATTTCCCAACTCCGCCTTTCCCGCTTGTAACAGTAATCACCCTGGCAAGATGCTTCTTTTGATTATGTTTTTTTACAATATTTCTTAACTGTTGTGCCTGATCCATCAGCCATTCCCCCCAAGGAGCTGCTTTGCAATATACTGTGCATCAATCTTTCCAATATCATCCGGCACATTCTGCCCCCATGTCGTGTACGAAAGCGGCGCGCCGGTAAGCATATGGATATTAAAAATATTTCCTACGGTATCTGTCTCATCCAACTTTGTAAAAATCAGGGTATATTTTGTTATCTCCGCATAGGTCAATGCAATCTTCACTAAATCATTATATTTTGTCGTAGCGCTCAACACAAGAAAAACTTCCCTGCTTTCCTCGTCTACAGTTTCTAACAGCTTCTGGATATCTTCACGCTGTTCTTTATTATTATGGGAGCGCCCTGCCGTATCCACGAATACTAAATCAAAATCACGCAATTCTTCCACTGCCTGTTGCATATCACCACTCGAATAAACTACTTGCAATGGAATTCCCAGGATATTGGCATATGTTTTCAACTGTTCAACTGCAGCAATCCGATAGGTATCTGATGTAACCAAAGCTACTTTCGTTTTCTTCGTTAACTTTAAAGTTGATGCAATTTTTGCAATTGTTGTAGTCTTTCCTACACCTGTCGGTCCTACAAAAAAAACATACTTTGTCTTCTTTGATTTGATGTCAATTAAATGCGGCTGTCCAATTTTTAAAACGATTTTTTGGTAAACCCCTGCCAAAATACTATCTAGATTTGCATTTCTTCCAAGCGTATCAGCAATATCATCCAAGATCTGGCTTACATAACTTTCCTCAACTTCATTATCAAGCAGCTTTTTCCGGATTAAATCAAAATATGCCTGGTTTGTATTCTCCTGCTCTTCCTTCTCTTCTTTTGCCGCCTTATCTGCCTGCAGCTGTTTTTCCAATAAATCCTGCAGGTTGCTCAAACGCGCTTCAATATCATTTTTATTTTCTTCCTTTACAGGGGCATCGCTCCCTGCCACAGAACTTGCTTGTAAAGAAACATCGCTGGCTACAGGTGTTTTTCCAGAAAACAAGCTGGCATCCTGCACCGTTTCTTTTTTTGCCTCTTCTGCTGCCAGTACTGCATTCGTCTCCTGTATTGCCTCCTGCAGTTTACTGAAATCCGGCATATCTTGCACAAAAGCGCTGTTTGCCTGTTCCCTCCCTGTATCATTGCTTTCCACTTCATCTACAGCCGCTGTAATTTCCACAGAAGGCTTTTTGAAAAAACGTGCCAGCCCCCGTGGCGCAACCTTTTTCACATTCATAATTACAGCAGACTCCCCAAGCTCTTCTTTTGCAAGCCTGGTTGCTTCTTCCTCAGTCATTGCAATATATTTTCTGATAACCATCTTATACTGTCACCATCCCTATCGATTGTAGTTCTACGTCAGTCTCAATTTCATTATAAGAAACAACAATTAAGTCGTTAAACTGCTCTGACGTCAGTTTTTTAAAGTACATCCTGACAATAGGCGAAGTCACGATAATTGGGTTCTTGCCAAGATCTTCCATTTTTTCCATCTCCTCTTTTACAGAGTTCAAAATCTCCTGGGTCTTTTCCGGATCCAGGTTAATATATGCCCCTTGTTCTGTCTGTTTTACGGAACCCATAATCTCCTGTTCAATCCTTGGGTCTAATGTAACGACGCTTGTCATCTCATTAGATGGGAAATACTTGTTGGAAATTGCCCGCTTCAAACTTTGGCGCACATATTCTGTCAGAACATCTGTATCACGCGTCATTGTGGCATTATCTGCCAGTGTTTCAAATATTGTAACCAAATCGCGGATAGAAATTCCTTCTCGCAATAAATTTTGTAATACTTTTTGGATTTCACCAACTCCTAAAAGCTTTGGAACCAAGTCAGCAATCAAAGTTGTATTTGCTTCCTGGATATTGTTAATCAGGTTCTGTACATCCTGCCTTGTCAAAAGCTCATCCAAATGCTTCCGTACAACTTCTGTCAGATGCGTCGCTATAATAGACGGCGGATCAACAACCGTATAGCCAAGCGATTCCGCGCGCTCCCTCTGGGATTCTGTAATCCAAAGGGCAGGAAGATGGAAAGAAGGTTCAAAAGTCGGGATACCCGTAATCTCCTCTTCCACATATCCCGGATTCATCGCCATATAATGGTCAAACAAAATCTCCCCTTCACTAACAGGAACGCCCTTGATTTTAATAACATACTGGTTCGGGTTTAACTGGATATTATCACGCAAACGTATCATAGGCACGACGCATCCTAACTCCAATGCGACCTGGCGCCTAATCATAACAACGCGGTCGAGCAAATCGCCGCCTTGGTTTACATCGGCAAGCGGGATAATGCCATATCCAAACTCCAGCTCAATTGGGTCTACTTGAAGGAGGGAAACCACATTCTCCGGACGCCGAATTTCCTCTGCTGATTCTTCCTCTTCATCTACTTCTGTTTCAATCTGGGAATCTTCCATAGCTGCTTCAATCGAACGTCCTGCTATAATAAACAGGACTGCATATATTAAGCAGATAAATGTAGGAAGCGGCGTAAAAGCCAAAAATGCGAGCGTGCCGCCAACAATATACAAAACCTTGGGAATTGAAAATAACTGCCCCAGAAGCACATTCCCCAAATCGGATTCTTTGGAAACCTTTGTAACAAGGATACCAGTCGAAAGGGAAATCAAAAGGGATGGAATCTGGCTCACCAAACCATCACCAATCGTCAGGATGGAATATCTCTGTAATGCCTCCATCAGCTCCATTCCCTGCATTACCACACCAAGAATCAAGCCGCCGACAAAGTTAATCATCGTAATAACCAGGCCGGCAGTAGCATCTCCCTTTACATACTTCGTAGCACCATCCATTGCCCCAAAAAAAGTTGCCTCATCCTGTATTTTCTGACGGCGTTCAATCGCTTCAGCATCTGTAATTGCACCGGTATTCAAATCGGCATCAATCGCCATCTGTTTACCAGGCATTGCGTCCAAGGTAAAACGTGCAGTTACTTCTGATACACGTTCTGAACCTTTATTAATAACAATAAACTGGATGATAATTAAAATTAAGAAAATAACAATACCTACTACAAGATTGCCGCCGCCGACAAAGTTACCAAATGTTGCAACAACCTCCCCGGCATAACCGGAAAGAAGGATATTCCTGGTAGAACTTACATTTAACGACATCCTGAAAAGCGTTGTAATCAAAAGAATTGTTGGAAACGCTGACATGCTCAGTGCTTCCGTTGAATAAAGCGCCGTAAACAGAATAATAAGCGCAAGGCTGATATTCAATATCATAAACACATCCAAAAGCCCGGTCGGAACCGGCACAATCAGAAAGATAATTGGCATCAATATGTATAACCCAAGAAATAAATCCTGCTTTTTCATCGTTCCCTCCACCTGTCCTGTTTCTTATATTTTTCCTTTTAAACCATAAACATATGCCAGCACCTCAGCCACCATCTGATAAAGTTCTGGCGGAATCTGTTCCCCAAGCTCCACATTATGGTAAAGCATCCGCGCCAACGGTTTGTTTTCAACGATCTCAATGTCATTTTCCCTGGCAACCTCTTTAATCCTCTCCGCCAGGTAATCCGCCCCCTTTGCCACAACAACCGGGGCATCATATTTTTCCTTATCATACTGGATTGCCACTGCAAGGTGCGTCGGGTTCGTAATAACCACATCTGCCTGCGGGAGAGCCTGCATCATACGACGCTGGGACGCCTGCCGCATCCTCTGCCTCTGCTGCCCCTTAAC
Organism: uncultured Lachnospiraceae bacterium; assembly: GCA_910586605.1. Classification (GTDB taxonomy): domain Bacteria; phylum Bacillota; class Clostridia; order Lachnospirales; family Lachnospiraceae; genus Butyribacter. The sequence continues at coordinate 20,451 of CAJUJR010000004.1, forward strand.
CTTCGGATCACCTTCTGACTGCTTATATTCATCCTTTACTTCCTGCTTTGTCATCTTCATATCTTCATGGAATTTCCATTTCTGGTAAAACCAATCTGCCACACCTATAATAAAGAAAAACAAGCTAATCCTTAAGCCTATATTTACAATAATATCACCAATAATAGCAATTGCCTGCATCAAATTAAAGGAATACATATCTAATACCAGATTCCATTTGTCACTCAGGTAATTATAAATAACTGTAATCAAAACCACTATCTTTGCAATAGACATTAAAAGCTGAACTAGTTTTTCTTTTGAAAACAGCCGCTTAACACCACTAACAGGGTTAAACTTGTTAAAGTTAGGTTTCATTGGCTCAAAAGATATCTTATATTTTACCTGATAGAGTGTTACTATTACAGCAATTAGAACGGTTACAATGTAAAACGGGGCAGCAATCATCAATACTCTTTGAATTCCATCCCCTAAAGCAGCACAGGCAAGTGATAAAGTAAACTCTTCCTCCGCATAATCCGGAATACGTCTGTATATATCACGCATCCCTTCCATAATATTGTTTCCAAGCGTCCCAACATAAATCCGCAGGACAAAGAAAAATACAAGAAGGGAAACTGCCATTGTCAAATCCTGGCTTTTGGCAACCTGCCCTTTATTTCTCGCATCTGACAATTTCTTAGAAGTCGGCTCCTCTGTCTTTTCCCCTCCGGAACCTTCCTTCGCAAACAACTGTAAATCGTACTTCATATATAGCATCATAGCAGCCAACCTTTTTTACTCAATCAGATAACTATCCATAAATATAATACCCTATTTATAAGGAAATAGCAAATACTTTTCTTAAGGAAATACTGCCAAAAAACCTGCCATTGACTGTGTAAAATACTTTGTAAGAAGCTGCATTTCCTCAAAAAGGAAATCTACAACCCCAGGGAAGAGAGACATCAATATAAACAGAAGAAACAAACCGGCAAACACTTTTGCCTGCATACCAATGACAAACATATTCATCTGTGGTGCCACCTTTGCCAAAATTCCCAATACTACGTTTAAAATCAATATGCAGGCAAAAACAGGCAATATAATCCTAAAGCCTATCACAAAATAATCTGTAATATATTTTACAAAAATCTGGTACAATGACGGTTTTATCTGTGCACCGCCAATTGGAATCACTTTGTAAGAATCATATAATGCATCAATTACGAAATAATGCATATCCGATACAAGGAACATCAACATGAAAATTGCCGTAAAAAATGTAGAAGTAATTGTTGTCTGTATCTGCGTTGTCGGATCCATTTCCATTGCCATCGCAAACCCAATCTCCATATCAATCATATGGCCTGAAAACCCCAGGATATAAAGGCACAGACTGGAACCAAGACCAATCAATATGCCCGTGATTCCCTCTTTAACAACAAGAATGCTGTATCCAAGGACTCCGTCATAAGATACAGCGGTATAATCAACTAAGTTCATTACAATTAGTGAGAGAAAAAACGAAAGAATAAGTTTTACCCTCCTTGGAACTGTCCTCTGGCTGAAAAAAGGGGCAACCATAATAATCGCAGAAACTCTTACTAACACCAAGAGCATGTTATCCAAGTCCTGTAATGTAAATTTCACAATATCACCCCTCTTTCTTTTTTATCTTATTAAAGTTGGAACCTGTGCCATAATATCTTTCAAAAGCTCTGATACACTGTTTAGCATCCACCCGCCAAACAAAACCAGAACCAGCATAATTGCAAGAAATTTAGGAACAAATGTCAATGTTTGTTCCTGTATTGAGGTAATTGTCTGAAGCACGCTGACAATTAAACCAATAATCAATGAAATTATCAATAAAGGCGCAGAAACTTTCACAATTGTCCAAATTACTTCACGTGAGAGATCTAATACATACCCAACATTCATTTTTATACCCCATCTTTCTCAACTTTAAATGCCTCCAAATCAGAAAAACATTAAAAAGTAATTTAAAAGTAACTTTCAAACTATATTTCTCCAAATTAATTTTAGCTTATGTAAAAGACTCTATCAAAGAACCAACTATCAGATTCCATCCATCTGCCAGCACAAATAATAAAATCTTAAACGGCAGTGAAATTGTAGTTGGCGGAAGCATCATCATGCCCATTGACATCAATGTGGACGCTACCACCATATCCATTACAATAAATGGAAGATACAGAACAAAACCAATAATAAATGCGGTTCGAAGTTCGCTAATAATAAATGCCGGAATCACTACCGTCATTGGAACTTCCTCATAAGTTTCTGCCTCTGCATCATTAATCTTCATAAAAAGCTCCAGGTCCTTATCCCTGGTCTGATCCATCATAAACGTCCTAAGAGGCGCTACTCCCCTCTCTACTGCCGCTTCCTGCTCAATCTGTCCATTCATAAATGGCTGTACTGCCTCATCATTTATCTGTGTCATAACCGGTGACATAACAGCTAACGTAATAAACAAAGACAATCCTACTATTACCTGATTAGGAGGTGTTGTCTGCGTCCCCATCGCCGTTCTTAAAAAATGAAACACTACAATTACTCTCGTAAAGCATGTCAGCATAATTAAAGCCGATGGCGCCAGTGACAAAACCGTTAATATAATAAGAATCTGCAGGGTAGATTCCAAATCTGTGCTCCCCGCATTAGAAGTAATATTTAAATTAAAACCATCGTCATTTGTCCGGTTATCTGTCACCTGGTTATCATTTCCAGTTGCCTGTGCATAAGAGGCTGGGCTTACAGCAAAAAAAACCACACATACTGCCACAGCCATAACCAGAAAACAAATTACCGTTTTTTTCCTGCTTTTCCCTATAATGTTCCACATGGTTAAATGCCTGCTCCTTTATCTTTTCAAATCATTCTGACTTGTTTTTATGGTTAAAGTCTTTTGCCTTTTTTAAAATCTCAGAAAAAGACGTATTTTTCATATCTTCTGACTGGAAAACCAGTTCCTCCTCGTTCAATTCCGTTAAAAAAACAGCGTTTTCCTTAAAAAGTACAAAAGAAACATACCTGTTTCCAATTTTGGCAATTATTATACTCTTTCCTGGTGAAATCTGCTGCGATTCAATTACAGAAATATTAGAAGACCTGGCATTTACAATCCCTGACTTTGCATACCACTTTGTAAATAAATGTGCCCCATAAAGCAATATGAAGAAAACTACTAAAAGTAAAATTAATTTAAAAACGCTGGAAAGTGTAGAAATCTCAGATAATATCAAAAGCATAACTACACCTCCAGCATCTTGGGAACTGTTACATTTTTCAACTATAGTTCCCTATTATTTTGCAATCTCAACTAAACGGATACCAAAATTCTCCTCAATTACAACAACCTCACCCTTCGCAACAAACTTGCCATTTACCAATACATCAACAGGTTCTCCGGCAAGCTTATTCAATTCAATAATTGTACCTGGTGCAAAGTCCAGTATTTCCTTAATCGACTTATTAGAACGTCCCAGTTCTACAGTAACCTCCAAAGGAACATCCATAATAAGGTCTATATTCTCCTGCTGCAGAAGTGGCATAATTCCCGGATTAAACGACTGGAACTGTGCTGGCTGGACATTTACATTCTGCATTGGCATCATATATGGCTGCTGCATCATATTCGGATCCATCATCTGCGGCTGCTGCATCATCTGTGGCTGTTGCATCTGAGGCTGCATTTCCGGCGCTGCCTGTGGCTGCGCGGCTGGCGCCGGCTCAGGTGCAATAGCCGCTGCCGCCCCATTACTGCTGCTTCCCATAAATCTTTCATAAAGTTCCCTTGCAAAATCAAATGGATACAATTGCATAATCTGGCTATCAACTAAATCACCAATTTTCATATCAAACGCAACCTGTACCACTTCATCATCCAGGAAATTAGCAATTTCTGTATCTTCAATTGTATCGTTTAAATCAACCAGGCTTGCAGAAGGCGGGCTGATGTCAACTTTCTTTTCCAACATGGATGACAATGAAGTAGCAGCTGAACCCATCATCTGGTTCATCGCCTCACTGATTGCACTTAAGTGCAATTCTGACAACTCCCCATCCGTATTGCTGCCGTCACCGCCCATCATCAAATCTGTAATTATTTTAACATCTGCTTCTTTCAAAATCAGTATGTTATTTCCATCAATCCCCTCAATATACGAAATATGAATAAATACACATGGCCTGTCATACTGCTGGGATAACTCATTAATTGAAACATATGATACGCGTGGAGTCGTAATTACTACTTTATTGTTCAGCAAAGTAGATAATGTTGTAGCAGCCGTACCCATATTAATATTGGCAATCTCCCCTACAGCATCCCTTTCTGCATCCGTCAGCCTTTCCGACGATCCCTTTGCTGATGTAGAAGCAGAATCGTCCCCACCACCCATCAACGCATTAATCTCTTCCTGAGATAACATTCCACCATCCATAACCTTATTGCTCCTCCCTTATAATTGAAGTGACTCTGACAGCATATGATTTTGAAGTAGCGCCTGGCAAAGCAGTAAACTTCTTAATATTGCCTACATATACATCTAACTCATCGTCAACCTTCGTATCTAACTTTATAATGTCGCCCACCTGCAGATTTGCAAAATCATTCACAGAAATGGAACTTCTGCCAAGCATTGCCCGAACTGGAATTTTCGCATAATCAATAATATCCTGGATAGAATCCTGGAACTGACCGGACAAATCAGCCTTCATCGCAGAATACCAATACTTTGTATTCAGTTTATCAATTACCTTTTCCACACAAGTATACGGAATACAGATATTCATCAGGCCTTCCACATCACCAATTTTAATATTCATTGTAATGATTGCTGTCATTTCACTTGGTGAAATAAACTGTGCGAACTGCGAATTCGTTTCAATTCGCTCCAGCCTTGGCTCAATCGCCACAACATTTTCCCACGGATCTACCAAAAGATTGGTACAAACCTCTAATATACGTTCTACAATAACCAGCTCTATTTCTGTAAAATCCCTGTCCTTTTCCAAAGGATTGCCAAAGCCGCCAAGCATACGGTCGACAATGGTAAATCCAAGGTTTACCGCCAATTCAATAATAACATTGCCACTTAAAGGAGCAAAATTCAAAACACCCAATAAAACGGGATTTGATAATGCATTGGAAAACTCAGAGTAGGTATTTGCCTCCGCATTCATTACCTCTACCTGCACCGATTTTCTGAAATACGCCGGCAGATTTGTCGACAACAGACGGCCATAGTTTTCAAATATAATCTCTAATGTCCTCAGATGATCCCTGGAAAACTTGGATGGCTTTGCAAAATCATAATTGCTGACTGATTTTTCCGGTGTTTCATTTAATGTCTCTACATCCATCTCGCCGGAACTCAGCGCGTTGAGCAGACTGTCTATCTCGGCCTGAGATAAGGTATCTCCCATAATTTTCACCTCACACCCGAATTCTGGCAAAGGCAGAATCCAGCTTTTTTAGATTTTATTATCATACCATATTTCGACAAGAAAGCAAAGTGATTTTTAGGACGAAATCACTGCCTTTTATAGCGAAAACAGGTTAATATTTCCAGTATCCTCTGTTTTACTGTGTTACATAGCCATTTAAAATTACACTGACAGCTACTTTATTATCAAGCAATGCCCGCACTTTTTCCAATGCTTCCTTTTCAATAACATCCTGTGTTGCCTCTTCTTGTGTATGGCTTTGAATTACATTAGAAATAATGCCACTAAACTGTGCCTGGTTATTTGTAATTGTCTCTGCCATCTTGGAATCATAATCATCAGATTTTGTATTCAGGTTAATTACAAATCCCTTTAACATAGCATAGTGGGAACCTTTCTCCCCTTTTGGCGTCTTTAAGTTATATGTCTGCTCTGCTGCAAATTCAATAGGAACTGCCTCAATATCATCAATCGTATAGTTAGAATCTGCGTCAGCATCTGAATCTGCATCCAGCTCCAGGTTTAAAACAGAAGCCACCTGCGTAATCAGGCTGTTTGTTTTTTGAAACGTTGGTAACATGACAAAAAACATGATTGCAGTCAAAACTACATTGATTACAGTTAACGCCGTAATAATTACACTAAAAATATTTTTTTTCATTTTTTTACCTCATTTCTTTTCGCTTTACAGAAAACTATATAACATCTATACAGGATACTCTATTAAACATCAGCCCAACCATTGCCTATTCTGTATCACTGTAAATTTTTATTTCCACACGGCGGTTCTTTGCGCGCCCTGCTGCTGTCTCGTTATTCGCAATTGGATGCAACTCTCCCCAGCCGGAAGCTTCCAGGTATTTTTCCCGCAAGTGGTTATTTTTCACCATAAACTCCCGTACTGTAATTGCACGTGCTACAGACAGCCACATATTGTCATGGTACTGAGAATTATTAATCGGGACGTTATCTGTATGCCCTTCTATTTTAATTCTCCTGTCACTATAAGCCTTTAAGATATTTGCCACACGGCTGAGCGTCTGTTTCGCCCCCTGCCGTATCTCAGCGCTTCCTGATTCAAACAGCACGCCTCCGCTTAAAGATATCATGACATAACTATACCCATCATCAATTGTAACATCTACTGCATCCTGAAGACGGTTCGTCTCCGTCTTATCTACTACTTCACTGTATAATTCTTCTGTCTGCTGCTTTTTTGCCTGCTCCTGCTGCTTTTCATACTCTGACAACGGGTCAGTCGGCGTATCAGACTCCGCAGCTTTTCCCATATCAGAATAATAATCATCCAGATTGTTTAACTGCGTAGCGCCGCTTGATACCAGCTTCCCATCTCCGATTGCCTGTGCGCCGCCGCTGAATATGCTAAAGCTGTTCGACATGGAAGCAACTAACTCCGCATATTTTACCTCATCCACATTAGACATGGCAAAAAGCATAACATAAAAGCAGAGCAAAAGGTTCATCAAATCGGAGAAAGTATCCTTCCATCCATCGGTTTTAATTTCCTTTTTCTCTCTTTTTCCTTTTGCCATTATGCTTCACCACCTTCTGCTGCACCTCCGGCATCCTGTCCGACATTTTCCCTCTCTGATGGCGCCAGGAATGATTTCAGTTTTTCTTCAATAACCCTTGGGTTCTCACCAGCCTGAATTGACAGCAAGCCTTCCACCATAATCTCCTTGATTGTGATTTCTTCGTCATTGTTCTGTGTCAGCTTAACGGAAACAGGCACGCAAATCCAGTTTGCAAGGACAGAACCATACAATGTCGTAAGAAGCGCTACGGCCATGTTCGGTCCAATCGCTGACATATCCTCCATGTTATACAACATGTTAACCAGTCCAATCAACGTACCAATCATACCCCATGCAGGACCCATACCTGCCATGTTCCCCCAGAAACCAATTTTTTCATTATGCCGCTTGTCCACAGATGCCAACTCTGTCTCCATAATGTTCCGTACCAGTTCCGGATCCGTACCATCGACAATCAACATAATGCCTTTCTTTAGGAATTCATCTTCCAGATTATTTGCCATTTCCTCAAGCGCCAGCAAACCTTCTTTACGGGCAACATTCGAGAGATTGACGATGTCCCCGATTACCTGCGCCTGATTTGCCGCCTGCACCTTCATAACAAGCTTAAATGACTTAAGGCTATCCAGATACCCCGGTATGCTTTTTGACTGAAAAAGCATACAAATAAATGTACCGCCAAGCGTAATGATTACGGAAGGCACATCACCAAAGTGAGGCAAGCCGGCAAACTTATCTGCACCTGTTACAATACCAAAGAAAATAACAAGCGCTCCCCCTATCAGACCGATTAATGTTGTAATATTCACAATCTACACCACCTTATGTAATATTATTCTATGATATCCATAGAACTGCACTCTCTCTTATATGATTTTACTAGATTTTTTATCATCTGTCTACTTTCTTTTACAATTATTTTTTTCCCGGTTGTCAAAGTAATGACAGTATCTGGCGTTTCTTCTACTAATTCTATTAATTCACAATTTATGGTAAGTTCTTTTCCATTCAATCTTGTCACATCAATCATTGCAGCCTCCTGCCCTTGATATATCCTTTTTCATTTTCTTAAGAACTGTATAGTAATTGAACAAGTTAATTATTCTCCGTTCCTTATAAAGCAAAAACTATGGGGAGCGACTTCTCATCGCTCCCCAGCATAATACACAACGAAAAACTGTTATGTTTTGTGGGAAACGCTAATATCTGATTTAGCGTTTCAGATTCACAAGCTCTTCCAGCATGGAATCCGAAGTTGTAATAATCCTTGAATTTGCCTGGAATCCACGCTGTGTAGTAATCATATTTACAAATTCATTGGCAAGGTCTACATTGGACATTTCCAGCGCGCCAACGGTAAAGGAACCAGTAAGCTTTACTTCCTCGCCAATCCCATCAAACTCACCGGAGTTTAAGGTTGCCTGGAATAAACTGTTGCCCACAGCCTCTAAACCGGAAGGGTTTGCAAATGTCGCAACGGCAATCTGCGCCATACACTTCTTTAAGCCATTGTCATAATTTGCCCAAACTTTCCCTTCTTCATCAATCGAAAGGCCTGTCATTTTGCCAGCTTTATTTCCAACGCCTGCTGTCTTGGATGGGTTTCCTTTGTAACCATTCAGTTTGGAAGTACCACCCTGCTCATACTGTGTCAGAGTGTTAAAGTAAAGGTCGATACCACCTGTTGCTGTAGCGCCTGTTCCTGTTACCTGTGGGAAAGAACTGGTAGAGCCTGTATTATTTGCACTAACTCCGACAACAGAAAATTTAACAGACTGCGGATTTGAGGCACCTGCAGCAGTAGTTGGTGCTGTCCCGACACTTAAAAAGCCACCAGTTACCGTATTAAAGTAAACATTTACTGGGGTAGGATTTGCTAAAGTGATTTCTCCTGTTAGATTATTTTGCAGTGTTACCTGTGCAGAACCAATTGCCTGCCCATTAAATGTAATAGCAGCATTTGTATTAACAGAGTACGTACCTGCTACTGGATCATACGTTGTAAAAATAGAATCTCCATTTGCATTATAGACATCTACAATATGAGCCTCATAAATCACCTGCCCTGCTGTTGCCTGTGCAGCAGCTTTCTGCATTCTTACCTTAACCGTATAGGACTCACCAATATTATCAAAGAAACTAAAGGTAATTATCTCACCATTCCCTGTTGTCGCATCCACATCCGGATCATTTGGGTCAATATTACCAGATATCGTAGCTGACGTTGTAGCTTCCGGTTCATAATACTGCTTATCGGAACTCATTACCTTCAAATCCTGTACAGTATCTTTAATAATATTTCCATCATCATCTGCAATCCATCCCTGTACGGTTGCTCCATTTGTTGTACAATACAGGTTTCCTGCTTCATCCACATTTAAAGCACCGGACTTTGTAAAGCAGGTTTCCGAACCTGAACGCACAATCAAAAATGACTCTCCATTAATTGCAATATCAAGCGCACGGTTTGTAGTAGACGGACCGCCCTGCTCTGTAATATTTGTTGTAATGGAAGCTACCATGGAACCAAGACCAATCTGCTTTGCATTGACGCCGGCTGTCCCCAAATCTGCGTTGGCGCCGGTAGCAGAAGAAATTGTCTGGTAAAAAGTATCCGAGAAGTTTACGGCGCTTGATTTAAATCCGACCGTATTTGCATTTGCAATGTTATTTCCAAGAACATCCATCTTGGTCTGATGTGTTTTTAACCCTGCCACACCAGAATAAAGTGATCTCATCATAGTAATTTTTCCTCCTTCATTTAACGGAATGGACAACGGGGCTTTTCTGTCATTCAAAGCCCCATGCTTCCTTATGAGGTCCAGCATCTATCCATCCTTAACTAATAACAGCCCCATCAATATTTGTAAATATGGAGTCTGCCGTATCACCAACTGCTGTAATAACGGTATTGTTCTTTACATTTACAATAAATGCAAGATTGTCTACCATCACCAAAGACTCTCGAATTCCTTTTTCCCGTGCCTTTGTCGTTCCATTCTCCAGGCGTTCCATCTGCTCCGCAGACAGGTTGATATTCCTAGTTGCCAAACGCTCATTGGCATGTTTTGAAAACTTTAAGCCATCAACTGCCTGTTCCTTCGTTGAACGGAATATATCCTGAAAGGAAAGCTCTGATTCCTGGGAATTACCCGTCTTAAGATGATGATTCAGCAACTGGCCTCTCATCGAATCAATCGACGAATAATTTTTCTGTATGCGCTGCATCCTCATTCCACCTTTCTTTTAACTTATTTGAAGCTGTATGCAGACGCTACAGCCCTTCTGCTTTCCTTACTTAGTTGTAGTTCCCGTCGTACCTCCAGTCCCTGTGCTTCCAGAGCCTGCCGTACTGCCAGAACCTGTTGTGCCTCCAGTTCCCGTGCTTCCAGAACCATCTGGTTTTTCCGGCTTCCCTGCCAAAATATCATTTTCTGGATGTGGTGGAACACCTGTAATCTCCAATGTAACTTTGTCTGCTACTACTGTCTTGCCTGCATTGTCAAACGCAAACACTAATACATATTTTCCTGCACTGACACCTTCCAATACTGTCTTATCAATTGTCAAAACATTCTTTTCTTTATCAAAAGAAAGATACTTTGGATCAATCACTGCACACCTGTCTGTATTAGATGCATCTGCCAATATCACTGCAAAACTATCTGCTTCATAACCATTTGAACCAAGGTCGATTCCTGAAACCTCAATATCATGTGGGTCATGATGGATATATTCCTGATTCTGTTCCATAATACTTGGTAAATATGTGGATATCAGATATCCCTGGTCAATTACCTGTACAACATCTTCATAAGAATACTCCTGCCCCTCAATTGTAACATAAGCTTCCCCATTCTTAAGCGTCACCTTCTGGACACTTCCCTGTACTTCCTGGACATCACCTGTCGATGAAGTGATACGCACTAAAACCTCCTGGCCAATCAGGGCATATGCAGAGTTATTTGACACTGTTTGATTCAGGTTAGACATCTGCTCTAATGCACTGAACTGTGCAAGCTGAGCCACAAAATCCGTATTTTCTTGCGGACTAAGCGGATCCTGGTACTGCATCTGGGTTACAAGCAGCAGTAAAAAATCTTCTTTCCCAAGCTGCGAACCAACTTTGCGCTCTGCTTGTTCTTTCTCTGCCTGGGAACTTTCCGAAATTCCCACATAAGGGTTATCCTGGTCATCCCGAAATATTGGCGCTACTAAACCAGCCATCTTACTCCTCCTTTCCTATCTTTCAATCAAATTTCTTATGCTGTAAAGTCAATGCTTCCACCTGTATCACGCATTACCTGCCTGCGGACAGTTTCGGCATTATTTTCCTCTACGCCTTCCATCTTGTCTGTCTCTTCCGTATCAAAACGGAATCTTTTCCTGCCCTGCCTTGCCGCTTCATTCTGTCTCTGGTTCTGCGCTTCCGCTTCATTGCTCTGCGTAAAGTTAAAATCAGAAATCTGGACATCTACAGATTCTACTTTCAGGTTTTTTGCTTCCAAAGTTTCCCGTAAAGTAAGCATCTGGCTTTCCAATGCCTGTTTTGCCTCTTCTGACTGCACCTGGAATGTCGCTGTCATAACTCCTGCTTTTGATACAACAGAAAACAGCACCTTGCCAAGGCTTTCAGGGTTTAACTGCATCTCCATCTTTGTCACATTCTCGCTAAGCGAACTGCGGAGCTGGGAACTAACCTGGTTTACAATATCTACCATCTGCTGCATTCTCTGGGCGCCGTTCATTTCTGGTTTCCAGATATTCGCCATATCATCCTGCAAACCATTCAATTGGTCAGCAAAAAGTGGGGCAACTATCTGAGACTGTGGTTCTTCTGCACCTCTCTCGGAACTAAAAAGTGTAGAAGCATCTTCCGAAAAACCATTTTCCATAGAAGAATCCTGTGACAGATTTTCTTTTGCCATAACCGGCTCTGTTTGTTGCCCTGAAGAATGGGATATTGTCACCTTTTCTACCATTTCAGGTAACGCCTGGCCTTTTGAACCCTCTGTTTCCCCTGCAGCAGCCTCTTGCAAGTGAACCGTTGCTTCTGTCCCTGGCTGCTCCTGTAAAAGTTTCCCTGCTTCTTCCTCTGTCAATCCTTGCTGCTGCAAAAATTCATCAAAAGCGACCGGAGTCTCTAACTGCTCCATCATAGCTGCCAAGGAGCCAGCATTTTCAACAGAAAAATCTTCCAATGCTGCAGACAAATCCATAAATTCCTGAAGAAGCCCTTCATTCGTAAGGAAATCCGTAGATTCCTGCCCACCATTTACAATCAATACAAACTGCTGCAATGTCGCTGTGTCCAGTAAATCCATAATGGAAATCCCCATCATCTCCAGGGCGCCATCTACTGTTTCATCATCTACAGAAAGAGTTTCTTTCACAATATTACGGATTTCCTGTAAAAGCTCTTCTGCCTTCCCATCCTCTGGCATGCCATCCTCTGTAACAGACTGTACCATGCCATCTGTTTCCTTCACATCTTCTGCCTGTAAATTATCTCGTTTTGCAGAAGCTGACGGCTGATCCAATGTGTTAGCAGAAGCTTGGGAGTCCTTTGTTGAAACTGCTTCTTGCTTTTGGGCAGACGTGCCATTATTTAAAAACTGCTCAAATGACTTTGTACTGCCTGCTGAAACAGAAGAGCCGCCTCTTTTTACTGCCAGTTCCTGAATAGAAACAGCACCCAGGCTTACTCCATTTACACCTGCCATCCTTTCACCTCCTTCATAAAAATAATAATAAAAATGCAGTCTTTGCATTTTTTCTAGTTGAAATCGTAATGATTGTTAGGCAGCGTTTTTTGCTGTCTTAGAACCATTTTTCAACTAATCTATGTCAAACAGATTTCTCTGCAGACACCAAAATAATAACTACCTGTTTGTACCTATCGTTGAAAGCTTCTTTGTAATCTGAGCTGCAAAAGTAGCATCCAGGTTTTCTAATATCTGAGCCGCCTGGCTCTCTTTCATATTACGCAGGATATCACAAATCAGATCCAAATCCTGCGGCATCTCTGTCAGCCTTGTTGCTGCATTTGCCGGTTCCATGCCTGAGTAAACCGTTGCAAGTGTTTTTGCATTTTCTGAATACTGCAACTCATCTAGTACCTGCTGGTAAATCTTTTCCGCATTCTCCGGTGCGATTTCTTCATAATAAGTCCGATATTCAGAGATATCTGGTGCATTATTATTAAAGACTACCCTTTCATCAAATCTGGCAACACGCTTTTCAAAAGCATCCTGGTCATCCTTATAACGCTGGAGTTTTCTTACCTCCGCTTCTAACTCTGCTATGTAATCGGAATTTGCCGTTGTAGTCCCGGTCTCAGATTCTAACCGTTTCTCAAGTTCAGCAATCCGCTCGTTTGCTGATTTTAATGTGTTATATTTATAGTTTCCTTCAGAAGCCTGCTGCTCCTCAGATGCTTCTGGAAGAATTTTATTAATCACTGGTACATCTTTTAATACAGGGTATAATACATTACTTCCAATCCCACCGACATCCAGCTTAATAAGGAATGCGAATACAGCAAGCCAGATAAGAATGATAATTATTGCAATCAGTGCCGTTACTGCCTTACTCCCTTTACTTTCCTGCTCCTGACCGGCCAATGCGTTTCCACCTTTATTCTTTTTTGCCATAAGAACTACTCCTCACTTTCCTGTGCACTCCTGAAACGGAAACTGACTAATTCATCAATCTCCTTTCTCTCCTGTGCTTCTATTTCCATCTTAAACTGTTCAAATGCCTTTTCTTTCAGTTTCTCATATGTCTTTCTTTCTTTCATGGCATTATCCAGTTTCTCCCTTGCCTGGTCAACCCTCTGCTGTTGCTGCTTTATCACAAACTTCTGCACATTAATATTATATTTCGCGTTTTCCACGCTATTCTCCAAAACTTTAATTTCTCGGATTACAAGTGCATCTTGCACCGCTTTTGTAAGCGCATCCTGATAAGCTTCCTTCTTTGCAATCAGCACCTCTAGCTTCCGTTCTTCTTCCCGGAGCTTTGCAACCTCCATCCCATATTCTGCCTTCGCCTGATCTTCCAGCTTATATTTTATAGACAGAATACTTTCCATCTTAAAAATAAATTTTGCCATGCTTCCTCATTCCCCGCCTAGACTGCCTGATCTTCTTCCTGCGATGTGGAAGCATCATCAAAAATGGCAATTAATCTGCTTACTATTTCGTCATAATTATACTTATCATAAACATCCTGAACCAAAAATTCATTTACTTCATCAATTTTTGATAATGCAAAATCTATATTTTTATTAGAACCGGGCTTATATGCGCCGATATTTACCAAATCCTCTGCTTCTGCATAAGTCGCCAGCACATTGTTTAACTGGCCGCTTGCCTGCTTCTGCTCTTTTGTTACAATACTGCTCATAACGCGGGAGATACTCTGCAGCACATCAATCGCTGGATAATGGTTCTTGTGGGCAATCTTGCGGTTTAACATAATATGGCCATCTAAAATACTTCTCGCTGTGTCAGTAATTGGCTCATTAAAATCATCGCCATCTACCAATACAGTATACAACCCTGTAATCGAACCTCTCTCAGAACATCCTGCCCTCTCAAGAAGTTTTGGCATTTCAGCATAGACACTTGGAGGATATCCCCTTGATACCGGCGGCTCTCCAGAAGCCAGCCCAATCTCACGCTGCGCCATAGAAAAACGTGTCAGGGAATCCATCATCAATAAGACATCTTTTCCCTGATCCCTGAAATACTCTGCAACTGCAGTAGCAGTTTTTGCCGCTTTATTCCTGATTAAGGCTGGCTTATCCGAAGTAGCAACTACCACAACAGAACGAGCCATCCCTTCCGGTCCCAAATCCCGCTCAATAAACTCACGTACCTCACGGCCACGCTCCCCAATCAGGGCAATCACATTAATATCTGCCTTTGTATTCCTTGCAAACATACCAAGAAGCGTACTCTTCCCAACGCCGCTCCCGGCAAAAATACCAATCCTCTGCCCTTTCCCGACAGTAATCAGCCCATCAACTGCTTTTACGCCCAACGGCAAGACTTCATCAATAATCTTTCTTTTTAATGGATCCGGCGGCTCTGCCTCTACCGAATATCCCTGCATTTTACCAAGTACTGACTGGTCGATTGGATTCCCAAGCCCGTCAAGCGTCTTCCCAAGCAGTTCATTCCCTACTTTAACCTTTAACGGTGCATTTGTGTTTTCCACACGGCTTCCCAGCCCTACCCCTGCTGTCAAATCATAAGGCATCAAAAGAACCCTGTCATCCCGGAAACCAACTACTTCCGCATGGATTACCTGATTCGTATCTTTTGTTATGATACGGCATAAATCATTCATCTTTGCAGCAGGGCCAATCGACTCAATCGTAAGCCCAACTACCTTTGCCACCTTTCCAAGACGTTTTTCATAGGTCTGGTCCAAAAGCATATTATATTTTGATAAATCAATATCCAGCATACAAATACGCTCCCTTTCAAACAATTTCCCATAAGTCAAAATGCCAGCATTTTAATATGTTCTTCCAGGTTTTCAAGCTGGGCGTCCAGGCTACAGTCAATTACTTTATTGTCTGTTTCTATAATGCACTGGTTTTCTTCCAGGCTTGCATCCTCTAAAACATCCAGTTCTTCCACATCCCCAGCAATTGACTTAAAAGTTGCCTTTTTTGAAGAAACACGTCCCATATCCTTTTTGGAAACACGGATAATAATCTGTTTAGTCTTTTCCAGGTTCCTGACAGCATTTCCAATCAAATATAAGATAATATCTTTCTTATTATCACAGACAACCCCTGTAATTTTCTTGACAAGGGCGGCAACAAGGTTTGCAAATATAGGCTCCATCTCTTCCCGCTGCCCTTCCAGTTCCTGGAAACGCGCCTGGTATTCTTCTTCCAGCTCCCGAAGCTTTTGCTCCAACTCTAAAGAAGCCTGTATCTTTCCTTCTTCCCTGCCGAGCTTCTCCCCTTCCGCCCGTGCCTGCTCCTGGATAGCGCCTGCCTGCCCTTTGGCCTGCTCAATAATCTCTTCTGCCTCCTGCCTCGCTGTAAGCAATAAATCCTCTTTCTCCTGCTCCAGCTCTTTTGAAAGCTTCTCCCGCTCCTCCTGGACAACATCATTCATCGAAATTACAGATAACCCATCCGTGTATCCTTCCCCTGCTTCTTCATCATTAGTAAGGTTATCCCCAAATGCACGAAACTGATATTCCTCTTCTTCTCTTTCTCTCTGATAAATCGTCGGGATATATTCTTCAATCTGTTCATCCGAATCAATCACACGCGCCTTGGAAGGATCTACACTAAAATATACAGACTTAATCAAATTAGACAACGATCTCGTCACCTCCACCTCTGGAGATAATAATCTCTGCAGAATCCTCTAATTTACGGATAATATTAACAATTTTCTGCTGTGCCTCTTCTACATCCTTCATACGTACAGGACCCATAAAGTCCATATCTTCTTTAATCATTGTTGCCAGACGGGAAGAAAGGTTACTGAAAATCAAATTCTGTACCTCTTCATTAGACCCCTTTAAGGCAACAGCCAATTCGTTATTGTCAACTTCCCTCAATACACGCTGTACAGAACGGTCATCCAAAGACAAGATATCCTCGAATACAAACATCTTTTTGCGGATTTCGTCTGCAAGTTCCGGATCTTCGATTTCCAAACTTTCCATAATATGTTTTTCTGTACCACGGTCTACTGTATTCAAAATCTCTACGATAGAATCCACGCCACCAACAACGGTGTAGTCCTGGTTTACCAAAGATGCAAGTTTCTGCTCCAATACCTTTTCCACCTCTTTAATTACATCCGGAGACGTACGGTCCATCTGTGCAATACGTTTTGCAACATCTGTCTGCTTATCCGGTGTCAATGCTGAAATAATAACAGACGCCTGTGAAGAAGGCAGATAGGATAAAATCAAAGCAATTGTCTGCGGATGTTCATCCTGGATAAAGTTCAGCAACTGGCTAGCATCTGTTTTTCTCACAAACTCAAAAGGACGAACCTGCAAAGATGCTGTCAGCTTGCCAATTACATCCTTTGCACGGTCAGCACCAAGCGATTTTTCCAACAAATCCTTTGCATAGGCAATACCGCCTTCTGCGATGTACTGTTGTGCAAGGCAGACCTCATAAAATTCATCCAGCACCTGATCCTTCATTGACGGAGATATGCTGCGGGTATTCGCAATTTCCAGAGTAAGCTGCTCAATCTCATCTTCCTTCAAATGCTTGAATACATTGGCAGACTTTTCAGGCCCCAGCGCAATCAGTAAAACCGCCGCTTTCTGGACACCACTAATTTCCTCTGTCTTCGCCATTTCACATCCATCCTTTCTCTTCTATTAACTCAATTTACATGTCCCAATCGTCATTTAGCCAATTCCGTAAAAGCTGCGCAACAGCTTCTGGATTTTCATCCACAAATTTCTCAATCATCTTCCTGGTTTCAGACTTATCACTAAATTCAATATCATCCAACGACTGGTTCTCCTTCGTCGTAGCAAGAAGCTGCTCTACAGAAAGCTCCGGTTCCTCTTCGGAAACCTTGACAGGAGCCGTTCCACGGATAACTACATAAATCAACAGTGCAATAATCAGGACTGCAAGGATAATCATAAGATAATCTGCAACCGTCCTGCCCGTCTCCGTCTTCTCTACAAACTTCGGAACCTCATATGCCATTACCGAAATATTTGTTGCATTTACGCCAGATGCATTCGCAATCAGGTTAACCTCTTCATCTGTCAAGGTAATTGGTGTTCTTTCACTATTAGCGGCCATAAACTCTTCAAATGTCATATTATCCAGAGTCCCGTCTGCTTCCAACAGTTCTTCATTATATATGCGGTAACGCAGTGCAACAATCCCCAAAGAAGACTCATCATACTGGATTGCCGGTGTTTCCTGCACTATATTCTCAATTGTTTCATCTGTCAAAAGTTCTTGCAGCTTTTCAATATCTATACTGCTCGATGAGCCTGTTCCTGCATTATATACATAATCTGTATCATCATCATTTGAACCGGTTCCCGGCTCGCCCCCGCTTCCGCTTCCCCCCTCTGACTTATATGTATAAAGGTTTGTCGGATAACCATACTCCCTTCCTTCTGCAACAGAATATGTTTTCCTAAGCGTCTCCGCCTTGCTCATGTTAAAACGGATTCCCTGCGTACCCACCTGGATATCGTCATAATTACTCTTTACCAACAGTTTTGTAATATTGGATGCAATATTGTTACGGAGTTTTTCACAATACTCTGTTGTCCCACCTGCAATCCCTGCACCTAAAGAATCTGACGTTGCACCATTGTATACACAGTTACTTTCTGTATCGTTAATAATTACATGTTCCATGTCCGTCCCAACAGCATTTGCAAGCCAGCCCGCTAATGCTTCCGCCGCCTCTGGCGTGAGTTGGTCTTTCTTTGACTCGCTAACTGTAATCAAAGCAGTAATAGATGTCTTGTCTTCTTCATCCAATATGCTGTATGTCTGTTCCGGAACATCAATAAACACATCCGCATCACTGATAAAAGAATATTGAACCAAACTTTTCTGAATCGATGTCTGCAATGCGAGAATCCTCTTCTGTGACTTCTCGCTTTCTGTCGTCGACATGGAATTATCAAACGCTTTATCCCATGTATATCCTGTATCGACCAGGTTATTATCACTCATCGCATACAGAGCTTCTGTCATCTTGCCCTTCTGGACATACAATGTCAGCCCGTCATCTGATGCCCGGTAAGATATTCCTGCGTCATCCAATGCCTTTGACATTGCATTGGCATCGTCTAATTTACTAAATTCCTGAAATTTCGTATACGTCGGCCTGGACACAAAAAATGCAGCAACTCCTATTAGCACTAATACTACACAGACCACCGCAATTATTATTGTTTTCTGCCTGCTGGAATATTTTTTCCAAAATTCCATTATCCTTGCAGGAATTTCTTTCAATCTCTCTTGCATAACAAAGCTCCCCTGGTATTTTTCTGATTTCAATTAGAACTGAAGATTCATCAATTCCTTATAGCCAGTCATAAATGCGTCCCTGACTGCTACAGTATATTGAAGCGCTACATTCGCTTTCTGCTGTGCAATCTGCAGGTCATGGATATTGTCCGACTCACCCATCGCATACTTTATTTCTTCTTCTTCTACCGCATTGCTGTATGCATTCGTTTCGTTAATCAAGTTAACAGCGGCATCCAATATACTCCCAAACGCACTCCTGTCTTCTTTGGCATCAATCAAAAGAGAATCAGACTCCGTTGCCAGTTCAGACTGAATCTTCGGCGCCTGAAATAAAGAATCAAAATCAACATCAAATAAAGATGATACGTTCATAACGTCCCCCTAACTTATGTAAACATCCCATCTTCCAACACATTCCAGAATATCGCTTTTTTACAAGATGCGCTTTAAACATGCCCTAAGATGAAATATAATTTTCAGTCACTATTTCCCAATTTCCAATGCCTTTAACTGCATATTCTTTGATGCATTAAAAGCGGTAACATTTGCCTCATAGGAACGGCTGGCATCAATCATATTCGTCATTTCTGTTACTGTATTTACATTTGGGTAAGTAACATAGCCATCCTCGTTCGCATCCGGGTGCGCTGGGTCATAAACCATGCGGCAGTCTGTCTCGTCATCTTCAAAAATACTCGCAATTTTAACACCCTGCCCCACATACCCTTTTGTCCCTAAAAGCACTTCATCAAAAGAAGGATATCCTTTCTCATGGAATATTACAGACTTCCTTTTGTATACATTCCCATCTGCATCCCTCGTTGTATTGACATTTGCAATATTCTCAGAAATAATATCCAGCCTTGTCCTCTGTGCTGTCATTCCCGAAGAACTAATATCCATACCTGTAAAAACACCCATACATTTGCCTCCATTCACTGCCTTTTGCAGATTTTTTCCACTTTTTACCCTGCCCTATAAGCCATGCCACCTTTCCGGACACCTCCCTGTGTACCGGAAACGTTACTGTTATGATGGCTTAATAACAGACTTTAGCCTTGAGAACTCCTGTGTAATGGAATCTAACATCGTATAATATTTAATCTGGTTTTTTGCCAATTCAGAATTCTCTGTATCTATATCGACATTATTTCCATCCAGACGATAGCTGGCCGTAGCATAATCGGTATATGTAGTTGCTGACAACGTATCCAAATCAGCAGCCGCCACCTGGGAATCCAATGAATCCGTATATCCCACTTCATACATCAGATAATCCTCGAAATGTACATCTTGCCTCTTAAAACCCGGCGTATCTACATTTGCGATATTATTTGAAATCACGGAATTCCTCGTCCAGCTTGCATCACAGGCTTTATCAAGAACGTTAATGTAGTTAAATGCCCCTGCTCCTGTCATTTCAAAACTCCTTTCAAATTCCATTTGCCTATTCATACCTATTAATTATAAAGAAATTCAGATTAAATTACAAGTAGAAAATGAAAAAAAGGGGAAACGAATTTCCATTCCCCTAATAAACCCACTATTTACAGGGTTTTGCACCGTAATGGTGAAATTTTCCATTTTCAATACGAAAACATTTTACCACATATATTTTATGCATTGTGGTATTTGCTTTCCTTTCAGATTACTGCTTCTTTTCCGCCTTTATATTTTTTACAAATCCACATTGTTCATCCATACAGACAAGCTTGTTTCCCTTCTCCACCATAGCGCCGCCACAGTCAGGGCATCTTTCTGCCGAAGGCTTCTGCCATGACATAAAATCACAGTCAGGATAGCTGATGCACCCATAATACCTTCTGCCCTTTTTCGTTTTACGGATAACCAGCTCATTATTGCATTTTGGGCATAAAACGCCAATCTTTTCCAGATATGGCTTTGTATTACGGCAATCCGGAAATCCCGGGCACGCCAAGAATTTGCCATGCGGCCCATATTTAACTACCATATTCCTGCCGCATTCTTCACAGATAACATCTGTTACCTCGTCTTCTATCTTAACTTCTTCCAATTCTTTCTGCGCTGCCTGGACAGCCTCATCCAAATCCGGATAAAAGTTCTCCACAACCGTTTTCCACTTAACAGAGCCATCCTCTACCCGGTCCAAAAGCCCTTCCATATATGCTGTAAAATTTACATCAACAATGCTTGTAAATGATTTTTTCATAATGGAATTCACTACTTCACCAAGTTCTGTAATATACAGGTTCTTCTGTTCTTTTGCCACATATCGCCTGTTGATAATTGTGGAAATTGTCGGCGCATAGGTACTTGGCCGCCCAATGCCAAGTTCTTCTAAAGTCCTGACAAGCGAAGCCTCTGTAAAATGTGCCGGTGGCTGCGTAAAATGCTGCTTTTTTTCAAAATCGCCGGCAGCCAGGGAAGCCCCAACTGCAATTTTCTTAGATAATACCTTTTTATCTATTTTATCTTCCTCTGTCTGGTAAATAGAAAGATATCCCGAAAAAACTATCCTGGATGCTGAAGAGGTAAACCTGTACTGTTCCGAATCAATTTTCACAGTAGTTGTTGCATATTTGGCGGGCGCCATACGGCTCGCAAGGAAACGTTTCCATATAAGCTGGTACAGCCTGAAATGATCCCTTGACAATGAATCTTTTACCATTGCAGGCGTCAAATCCACATAAGTTGGGCGGATTGCCTCATGTGCATCCTGGATTTTTTTATTCCCTTTCTCCGTCTTTTCTGTCTTTGCCTGATACTCTGAGCCATAATTTTCTTCGATATAATCATACGCCATCTTTTTAGCATCTTCCGATATCCTTGTCGAATCCGTACGCAGATAAGTAATCAGGCCTATCGTCCCTCTTCCCTTTACTGCCACGCCTTCATACAGCCCCTGTGCAAGGCGCATCGTTTTCTGCGTTGCAAAATTCAGGCTCTTTGCCGCCTCTTGCTGCAACGTACTAGTTGTAAATGGCAAAGGGCTTTTTTTCGTCCTCTCCGTTTCCTTGCAGTCTGAAACAGTAAAATCCGATTTCTCCAGTTCTTTGATAATTTCATCTAACTGCGCTTCAGATTCTATTGCCATCTTCTTATCCTTTGTCCCATAAAAGTCCGCTATCAACGGTTTTTTATCCCCTGCTGCGAGAAATCCTGCGCTAAGCGTCCAATACTCCTTAGAAATAAATGCATTAATTTCTTCCTCACGGTCAGCAATAATACGGAGCGCAACGGACTGTACGCGCCCGGCGCTTAAGCCTCTCTTTACTTTTGCCCAAAGAACTGGACTGATTTGGTAACCCACCAACCGGTCAAGTACCCTCCTTGCCTGTTGTGCATCTACCAAATTCATATCAATTTCACGCGCCTGTTTAATAGACTGCTTCACAGCCGTCTTCGTTATCTCGTTAAAAGTTATCCTTCGTGTATTTTTCCCTTCTAGCTTCAGGGCATTTGCAAGATGCCAAGAAATCGCTTCCCCTTCCCGGTCAGGGTCTGTCGCAAGATAAATCTTATCTGCTTTTTTTACTTCCCGGCGGAGTTTCGCCAAAAGTTCTCCCTTCCCACGGATTGTAATATACTTTGGTTCAAAATTATTTTCTACGTCAATTCCGAGCTGGCTTTTGGGTAAATCCCTCACATGGCCGTTAGACGCCACCACCTCATAAGAGCTTCCCAAAAATTTTTTAATGGTGGCTGCCTTAGAAGGGGATTCCACAATTACCAGATTTTTTGCCATTTTAATACCGCCTTTCGACTCTCATGATATTTTGTTTAGTACCATTCATGTACTAATAAATCATAATTTTATCATGAAATAGTTATTCCCTATTGCCTGTACCAGATTCTTTATCTGCAAAGATAACAGGATTTCCATAGCATGGGGCAATTCCATGCCTGTCTCTTCTGCAATCTGCGCAAGATGTACTGGTTCCAAACTTAACATAGCATACACTATTTTTTCTGCTGTTTCAAGCATAACCTCGGATTTTTTCTTTCTTTCTATCACATCCCTGTCGAAAAAAAGCCCTAGGCCATCTAAAATATCCCTTATAGATGTCACTAAAACAGCGCCGTTTTTAAGGAGTTCATTACTGCCATCATATCTAGGATCCATAATATTTCCGGGAATGACAAAAATTTCCTTCCCCTGCTCCAGGCCCTGTTCTGCTGTAATCAGCGAACCACTCCCTTTCCCTGCCTCTATCACCAATATCCCATCAGAAAAAGCGCTAATCAGCCGGTTCCGCATGGGAAAATGATATGGCAGGGGCGGCGTCTTTAACGGAAATTCTGAAATCACCCCGCCGTTCTCCTGCATCATCATAAAATCCTCAATATGCTGCCTTGGATAACAAATGTCAACCCCTGTCCCAAGAACACTATATGCACGTCCCCTTGAAGCCCTTAATACACCCCTCTGCGCTGATATATCAATCCCCCTTGCCATGCCGCTAATTACCTGGATTCCATTTTCTGCAAGCTCATAACCAAATTTCCCCGCAAGGCTCTTTCCTTCAAATGATGCGTCCCTTGCACCGACAACTGCAACACATGGGGTTGCGTCTCCCGGAAGCTTTCCCTTATAATAAAGCCCATATGGGGCATCATTAAGGCGCTTTAACTTTTCAGGGTATGCCTTTTCCTGCCAGTAAACAAAATGGATTCCTTTTTTTCGCATGGAATCATACTGTTTCTTTATCCATTCAGGGTTACGGGATGACACAATATGCTCCCTGTCTTTTTCCCTAAGATTTTTCACCTTCAAAAGTTCTTCCCCCTTGGCAAGAAAAACTTCCTCTGGTGAGCCAAAACATTCTAGGAGGCTTTTTATCTTCCGGCTTCCAATTCCCATAATATTGCAAAGCCAAAAAGCATGCATCTTCTCATCCATCCTTTACTCCCCCTCGCTTCCCCAATATTTTTTATCAAGCATCCGATAACATACTGCTTCTGCAATATGCCGCTGCCCAATTTTATCCTTCCCTGCCAAATCAGCAATGGTACGGCTTACCTTTAAAATCTTATGATACGCGCGCGCACTAAATTCCAGCTTATAAAACGCTTCCTCCAAATATTCCTGCGCCTCCTTTTCAAGCACGCAATATTTTCCCAAAAGCGAGGGCGTAAGCTGTGCATTATGGAAAATAGCTTCCTTTTTGTAACGCCTATCCTGTATCTTCTGCGCTTTGGCCACACGCCCCCTTATTACTGAAGACGGCTCATTCCCATCACGATTGCCCTGTCCCTGGAAATCCTGATACGTTAATGGCACTGTCTCAGCACAAATATCCATCCGGTCTAACATCGGCTGGCTGATTCTATTTAGATACCCCTTAATCTGGAAACTGGTACAACTGCACTTTTTCCGGTCCGGATAGAACCCGCAGCGGCATGGGTTCATTGCCGCCACAAGCTGGCACTTTGCTGGATAACGGTAATTTCCATCCATCCGGCTTACTGTTACATAACCATCCTCTAAAGGCTGGCGCAGCACCTCAATCGTCTGCCTCTGAAACTCAGCAAGTTCATCCAAAAATAATACGCCCCCATTTGCCAGGCTGACTTCACCGGGCTTTGGCAGATGCCCTCCTCCTGCCAAAGCTTTCTGGGTAATCGTATGGTGCGGCTCCCGGAATGGACGCCTTGCTACAAACGGCTGCTCCTCTGAAAGCATCCCAGCCACACTATAAATTTTAGATATCTCCATCTGCTCTTCAAAAGAAAGTTCCGGCATAATGCCTGGTATCCTTTTTGCAAGCATTGTTTTGCCAGAACCAGGCGGTCCAATCATCAAAAGGTTATGCATCCCAGCTACACTAACTTCGATTGCGCGCCTGACAGCCTTTTGCCCATTGACATCTTTAAAATCCAGCATTTCCTCTGTCCTGCCCTTCCCTGCCCCAAAAGAAGACTCCTCTGTGCGAAGCTCCCCTTTCCCAAGCATAGAAACAAGCTCAGATAAACTAGAGATTCCAACCACTCCAATCCCTTTGACAATCCCCGCCTCCTGTACATTTTCTGCTGGCACAACACAATATCCCATTCCATTTTCATATGCTGTATATACACGCGGCAATACGCCATGTACCGCCTGGACTTTCCCTTCCAGGCTCAGTTCCCCAATAAATACAATATTTTTAATAAATTCCTGTGGAAAATAGCCAAATGCCGTCAAAACAGATACAGCAATGGCAAGATCATATCCGGTTCCGCCTTTGCGGATATCAGCCGGTGAAAGATTAATTGTGATTTTTTTCGGCGGAAAAGAAAATCCGGAATTCTTCATGCCAATCTGGACGCGTTCCCTCGCTTCCTTTACCTCCGACGATAAAAAACCAACCAAAGAAAAGCCAGGCAGGCCTTCTGAAATATCTGCCTCGACTTGAATCATGCAGCCTTCAATCCCATGAACGGCCGCGCAATAAGAAACACTATACATAACTGCCCCTTTCTCCTGCCGAAAGAGGCTCCCCTTATGCATAGTATATTACAATAGTAATCTAATGTCAATTATTTATCTAAAAGCTTTTTTAATTCCTCCATAAAGATGCCAATATCTTTAAATTCCCTGTAAATTGATGCAAAACGGACATACGCCACTGCATCCAGCTCTTCTAAATGGTTCATGACTGCCTCGCCGATATCGCTGCTTTTTACCTCACGCATCTCAAGGTTAAATATCTCTGCCTCAACCTGGTCCACCAGTGCATTCATCTGGCTTATAGATATTGGCCTTTTATGGCAGGAGCGGAAAACTCCCCGCTCAATTTTGGCACGGTCATATGGCTCACGTGACAAATCCTTTTTTATGACAACAAGAGGAATTGCCTCTACCTTTTCATATGTTGTAAAACGCTTGCTGCATTTATCACACTGCCGACGGCGCCGGATGGAGTTCCCTTCTTCTGCCGGCCTGGAGTCAATTACTTTTGTATCTTCTTCCCCGCAAAATGGACATTTCATTTGTTTTCCTCCCAAGACTCTTTCTTCCGATAGATTATAACAATAGACGAAAAAAAAATCAAGGCTGCTGTCGTCAGTTCCATTCACATTTATGGAGGCATTTTTCCATCTCAACCTCCACTAGGATAACATCTGCCCCAATCCTTTGGACATCGCTATAGGGAATAATATATTCATGATCCCTTCCCAGAATCCCAAAAACCTTACATGGCCCTGGGATAATCAGGGAACATATCCTTCCTGTCTTCACATCAAAATCTAAATCACATACATTACCAAGCTTTTCCCCATCGCAAATATTGATTACTTCCTTTTCACGCAATTCACACAGACGCATCTTCCTACCTGCCATCCTTTTTATACTATAGTATGATGGCAATGTGCTATTCATTAATCATTTTGCTATTTGTTCCAAAAATAGGCTGCCATATACGCTTACCCAAGATAATGTTTCATGGACTGCAGCGCCTTTTTCTCTAGCCGGCTTACCTGTGCCTGTGAAATATGGATTTCTTCTGCCACTTCCATCTGTGTCTTCCCTTCAAAATAACGCAGTTGGATAATCCGGTGTTCTCTCTGGGATAGCCGGTCAATCGCTGCTTTTAATGATATCTCCTCTATCCAACAGTCCTCCCGGTTTTTTTTATCACTAATCTGATCCATAATATGAAGGGTATCGCCGCTTTCCCCATACACTGGTTCGTAAAGCGATACAGGGTTTTGGATGGCGTCTAGGGCGATTACAATATTTTCAGGCGGTACCTCAATCTTTTTGGCAATTTCTTCTATTGTCGGCTCTTTATCTGTTTCTTTCATAATCGCTTCTTTCGCATAAATTGCCTTATATGCGGTATCGCGGATGGAACGGCTTACATGGATGCTGTTATTATCCCTAAGATACCTTCGGATTTCCCCTATTATCATTGGCACTGCATATGTGCTAAACTTCACGTTCATTGTAACATCAAAATGGTCAATGGATTTCATAAGCCCAATGCATCCAATCTGGAACAAATCGTCAATATTTTCCCCGGAATTGGAAAAACGTTGGATAATGCTTAACACCAGGCGCAGATTCCCTTTAATAAACTGCTCCCTGGCTTCCTTATCCCCATTCTGGATTTTAGCAAAGAGCTGTTTCTTTTCATCGTCTGTAAGGAGCGGTAATTTTGATGTATTCACACCGCAGATCTCTACTTTATACATTGCCATAATAAGTCTCCTCCAGCCATTATCTAATATAAAGTAGGATTTACCATTTTTACTTAAATATACCTGTTTTCCCATGAGAAAAACGCCATATTTTTATCTTCCTTAAATCTGCTCCATCTTAAGGATTTCCTTTTTTAACCGCTTCATAATCTTCTTTTCCAGCCTTGAAATATAGGACTGTGAAATGCCCATCATATCCGCAACTTCTTTTTGCGTCCTCTCCTTCCCATCATTCTGGTTAATCCCAAACCGCAGTTCAATAATATCACGCTCCCTGTCATTTAACTTATCAAGCGCCATCCTCAAAAGCCGTTTATCAACCTCTTCTTCCAGTTCCTTAGAAATAACATTCTCATCTGTCCCTAAAATATCTGACAGCAAAAGTTCATTTCCATCCCAATCCACATTTAATGGCTCATCAATGGAAACCTCATAACGCACCTTATTATTCCTCCGCAGATACATTAAAATCTCATTTTCAATACACCTGGATGCATAAGTTGCTAATTTTATGTTTTTTAGTGGGTTAAACGTATTAATTGCCTTAATCAGCCCAATTGTGCCAATCGAAATCAAATCCTCCACGCCAATCCCTGTATTATCAAACTTTTTAGCAATATAGACAACCAGCCTTAAATTATGCTCAATCAGGCGGCTTCTTGCCTCCTGGTCTTGCGCCCCGCCAAGTTCTTCTAACACCTCCTTTTCTTCCTCTGCGGTAAATGGCGCAGGTAAAATCTCTGCTCCGCCAATATAATGGATTTCCCCTGCCTTATGCGGCCAGAAAAGCCCATGAAATTCCGGCATAATCCGGAACTGGAATCTGTTAGACATTGATATCTTCAGCATATCTTCCTCCATTCTGCCTAGGAACTGTTACTGATTCCTCCATTATCAGTTCCTTGTCTATGACCATGTGATATTCAAAATCATCTGTATTCTCTGACGGCAATCCAGTTCCTCACTGACAGCGGCCAAAAGCCCCTTTTTACAGATTCCGCCTTGCATTTGTATGCACTCCAGACGATATGCCTTCAATAACCCGCTGCCGCCAATGGAATGATAAGGAATCAGGATTGGGTTCTGCCCACAAGGTAACCCTATTTCTTCTGAAAGCCCCTTTGATATAATCACCACGCCTTCACCCGTATAAGGACTGACAAGCTGGTTTCCGGTATCATATAAAGCCTCCACCTCTGCTTCCCTACCCTGGTGCACTACCCTGACTGTCCTGATATTTTTTCTTCCCTGCCCCTGCGAGATAAGCTCCCACCGGAATAAAAAAAACAATATCGCCAATAATGCAACTGCAATAAACAGCCATCTTGCAGATGGCGCCTGCAGGATATTAAAATTCCGTATCAAAACGCCCTGCAGTACCCCGACGGCTCCTCCGGTAAAAAAAGCCAGAAAGAGGAAACACGCCATATCCCTGAGCCAGATAAAAAAACTTTCGCCCTTCAAAGCCAGGAATACAAAAACCCCCATCTGGAACAATGCCACACAAAACTGTAAAATTCCATTTTCCCACAAAAAATATGTAAATACTACAGAAAATACAGCATCTATGCTAGATACGATGAAAAAGCGTATCATTCGACACCTTTTTTGCCGGAGCATTGCAGTTGCCATAACCAGAAATAAATTCATAATAAAGTTCAGGATAAAGTAAAAATCAACATAAAAATATGTTTTCAACCAAAACCCCTTCCTCCTTAGCAGAAGCAAAAGCGCCTCTTGTACTGCTGCTTTTTCCCGCTGATTTAAGTTCCCGTCCCTTTGGCGCTATATATTACTCCGCCTTACTTCCTACTCCCTATTTTTGCATCAGCGAGGTATCCTGCGAATTTATTTCCTTAGAAACTGCCCTATATTGTTTCTAAAGCAAGTATAACCAATCTTTGTTGCGAAAGATGTCAAAATAAGGCAATAGAGGAAAAGAGTTACATTCCGTGTTTCGACAAAAAGGGCATCGCCTGCGCTGATGCCCTTGTTATAACAAACTATTACAGCCTTCCTTTTACAACAAAAAAGACACCGCCTGCGCGGTGCCTTTTTTGTCATATATAAATTTATCGCCTGCTATGGCATTTCTGTTTTCCCTGCGGAAGTCTCCTTCCACAGCAAAACTTCACTCTCTGCAAGCACTGTTCCGCCATCCGACTGAACCTGTACCAAAAAAGCATCTGGGATATCTTCCTTTTCTTCCTCCTGCCCCTCCTCAGCTGGCTCTGGGGAAGCAGTTTCTTCTGTCTCTTCCTCTTCCCCGTCGTAGTCTATTTCATCCAGAATCTGGATATGCCCTGAATCAATCCAATGAACAGAAAGCTCCTCCCCATCAAAAAGCACATGGGAATAAGGCGTAAAATTTGAACCTGCCATCAAATACCCCTGCTCATTTTTCACTACGTCATCAACTTTTACCGGTTCTGTCCCCATTAAAAGTTCTGTCGGCTGATAAGGCTCCAATCCCTTAAAAGCATATTTCTCACCATAAAGCATATCATATTCCAAGACCTTCAAATCCTCATGGTAAGATTTTGTCTTCCATTCTGCTTCCTGGTGGAATCTTGTAATATTCCCTTCGTGGATGCCTGCCCGGCCCAAAACCTCCGGATAGAGCTGATAGGACGCGATATTCTTTTCCTTACGGGAAAGCCCCATATTATCCCATATTACATACTGCGTCTGATAAAGGTTTGAATCATGCAAATCCTCTTTTTCCATATCAAGGCTTGGAAGATGATCCCCATAAAGAACCAGGATGGTATCTTCTTTTCTCTTTTCTAAGGCTTTCACCAAATCCCCAATCATCTGGTCAACTTCATAAAGCTGATTGACATAATACTGGTACGCCTCCTTTAAATCCTCATCTGGCGCTTTTAACACTTGAATTAAGGCATTTTCCACCTCAAAACCCTGATATTTCCCGTGGCTCTGCACAGTAATGCCAAGCGTAAAATCCGGCCCTTTTGTAGAATCTAACGTTTCTATTATTTCCCCGGTCAGAATCCTGTCCTTTTTCCATCCATTTGGATTGTCCTCTAACCCATTCATAAACTCCATAGAGGTAAATGTATCAAACCCAAGGTTTACGAATACCTTATTACGCCCATAAAAAGTCCCCTCGTTATTATGGACACAATGCGTCTGATACCCTAATTTCTTTAAATCATAGCAAATGCTTTCCGCTGTTGTATTCCGAAGCACAGTCTTATATGGATATTCCGAAGTCCCAAAATCCCGTTGGCTCATACCTGTCAAAACTTCAAACTCCGTATTAACTGTCCCTGCGCCAACTGTAGGCACAGTTAAAAGCCCATTGGAATACTTCTTTTGCAGCCTATGGAAATTTGGGATTGCATCCTTAGAAAGCTTCAATTTCTTTAATTCATCCACATCAAAAAAAGATTCCAACTGGATAAAAATAATATTTGGCTTTTTATCTGTAACTTCCTTTGCTTCAGGGAGGCTGGAAATAATCTTGTCCACCCGCTCTTCGCTATAATCTTCCGGCTCCCCAATCCCTGTATCTAGGATGCTGTTTGTAAAACAGTAAACAAAACCGTAATTTTCATAAGCTTCTGAAATATTCGTATAATTTGTCGTCAACGCCTGCACAGAGTTACTCTGGTAACGCAAAAAGAATATTGCAAATGCAATTAATGAAACCGCAATCCCTGAAACAATAATTTTTTTCTGTGTTGTATGGGTATGTTTAGGCGCTTTGCGGTACAAGCAGATAATAGAGACCACTACTAATACTGCCGCCAGAAAAATCATCGCAATATTCAGCGGGTTCAGATAATGCCCCGAAACACTGATTGCACTCTCTAACAATGTAATGTCCACTGCCGAAAATGGCGTCACACGGAACTGGAGTATCACAAAATTGACAATCCCAAATATTAGCCAGACTACAGATATTGTCGTAAAAACAAATATCTCCCGCTTAAAAAAAAGCGCGATGGATACTGTCAGCATAATAATCAACGTATTAAATATAAAGAGTAACGGCCGCTCCAGCATATACTGGATACAGCCCGTTACCGACTTCCTGTTCAGGGATTCAATCACCAGTTCCAATATCACCGGCGCCCCGATATAACGCAGTGCATAGCTTAACAGCTTGCCCCACTCTTTCTTTCCTACCATCATCATTCCCCCCGCCGGCATAACCATATGCCTATCATTCCATAATGGAGACTGTTACGCAAAAGACGACTGACTGCGTATTTTTATCCTGATCTGTTGCTGTAAGCGTTACATAATATTTATAGTCCCTTACAACAATTTCTGTCACAGCCGGCACAACAACCTCTCCCGAAGATATAACAGACGCTGTAATGCCCAGTCCCTCAACATAGCGCTTTACAGCCTCTTTTGCCACTTCTTCCCCATCTTCCCGGCTGATTCCAATCGCAGAACCAGTAACCGTACAATCCTCTGCCCCTTCAAAAGCAAAGAAATCTTTCCGGACTACTTTTACTTTTATTTTCTTTTTATCTGAATGGCCTTTCCCATCCTCTGCCGTAAAGAGCGCAGTATAAGAATCATTCCCATTATCTGTCAGTTCCAGTATAAGTTCATCCGTTAAATCTTTTTTATCATAAGTGTACGCTCTCACCCCTGCATTATTTAAGAGATAGTGCATCAGGGCATTTTTTATCTGTGAAGCAGTTGCGTTACTGCTATAGCCAAGCGCTGTAGTATCTACTGTAACAGAAGACGGTCCTGTAATCTTAACAAAGTTTGTCGGGACAAGATAAATTATAACAACACATTTATTTCCCGCCTGGTCTTTTAAAGTATATACAACCTTATACTTTGCGCCATCTTCCAGCTTTGTCAGCTTAATCGCTACGTCTGATTTCTTTACCTTTGTAATGTTATCAGAAACCTTTTTAATTAAGCTTTTAGCATATGCCTTATCAATCTTTTTGGAAGCATCCACCTTATAGGTTTTCCCATTTGTAACGCCTGTAATCACCGGCGCTTTCTTATCAATATATGCCTTCGTCTTTACGACTGCAGGAAGGCTGGAATTCTGTGCTGTATAGGTAACGATATAGACATTTTTCCCTGCCTTCTTTAGGGTAATTTCCACATATTTTGACGCAAGCTTTTTCCCACCCTGCTTTACAGAAACATTTTTCAATAAAAATTTTTTAGTCAGCTTGCTCTTTGCCGTAACATAAACCTTTTCCACTCCGGAAATTACCGGCTTTTTCCTTTCCCCACGCACAGTAATTTTAGCGGTAGCAGTCGCCCTGCGCTCAATTTCATCCACCAATATATATTTTACTTTATAAGTCCCCGGCATTTTTGTATTTACTTTAGAAACTGTATTTCCGTGATATGTTATTTTTGTCGTAACCAGGGATTTTGCATCAAATCCTGTCGTATTTTTAGCGGTAATACCCCGCATAACATCAAAATCGGCATTATAATTTACCGTTTGGTCTTTTACGCCAGAAATAGACGGCTTCTTATTATTCCAAGGGTTATTCGGGTTACCCGTATCCGTTGGGTCCCAGCCATAAGTATATGGAAGCTTAATTGCCTTTGGCTTCCCAAGAGGCCCCGGATTACTGCTTGAATAAATAATCACCTGCGTACCGGAAGGTACATTATCATAAATCCACTTTGCCCCCGCTACAGTCAGGCGCACACAGCCATGGGACGCTGTCGTCCCAAGTTTATTATAAGAAGAAATCGAAAGTGTTGACGGGTCATTATAACCTGTATACCATACAGAATGGAATAATACACCGCCATAAATCCTGGTGCAGTACTGCCCGTAACATGGGCCATCCAGGACATGCCAGCGGAGTTTCTCCCCCAATGTAAATGTCCCCAGCTTTGTCGCATATCCGGTAGAACATACAAGAGCCTTTATTGGCTTATAATTCCCGCTTGCATTTTTCTTATAAATGGTTACACAATTTGCCTGCTTATTAATTTTAATCTGATAATTAGATGCCGCATCTGCTTTCGTATGGCCGCTTCCTGCCCCAAGCAAAATCCCGGCTGCTAAAAATAAAACAACCCTCAATATAAAAAAACTCCCATGTCTGTTCTGTTCTTTCATAACACCCTCCATTCTATCATAATGCTATTTACAAACTCCTAAAGCCAGGCTCTCTATTCTGTCATATTTTTATAAATACTGGCAACCTCATGAACCGGCCCTTTTGCAACCAACCGACCGCTGTCCAGGATAATTGCCTTATTGCAAAGCCGCTGAACCTGTTCCAGGGAATGTGATACAAAAAGTACGGTAACCCCCTGGTCAAACATACTCATAATTTTATTTTCGCTTTTTTTCCGAAACTTCTTATCCCCAACAGATAATACCTCATCCAGAATTAAGATGTCCGGCTCTACAACAGTTGCTATGGAAAAACCAAGCCTTGCCTTCATCCCTGAAGAATAATTTTTAATCGGTACTTCGATAAATTCACCCAGCCCTGAAAAATCCACAATTTCATCAAACTTTTCATCCAAGAACTCTTTACTGTAGCCAAGAACGGCGCCATAGAGATATATATTTTCCCGCCCAGTGTATTCTTTGCTAAAACCTGCCCCAAGTTCCAGAAGCGGTGCAATCACCCCCCTTGTCTGAACCGTCCCTGTCGTTGGCTTTAAGACACCAGAAACCATTTTTAAAAGCGTACTTTTCCCAGAGCCATTCATCCCAAGTACCCCAAGCCGCTCCCCTTTCCTTATTTTAAAATTAATTTCCTTTAATGCCCAGAACTCATTATATTTTAAATCCCTTTTTAGAAATTTAATTGCATATTCCTTTAAATTATCCACCCTCTCATGGTTCAGCCGAAAACGCATGCCCACATCGTTGACATGAACTGCCACGTTCTTTTCCATCCCAGACCTCCATCCTGCAAGCATCAGCAGCAAAAACATCTCCATCCTAAAATATACAGATAACTTTTTCCCTGAATGCCTGTCTATACATATAAAATAAACTTATCCTGCTGCCTGATAAATAAAGCTATGCCAAACACAAACGTAACAAGGGCAATCGCCCCGGAAACCATACAATAATTAACGTCTACCCCTGTACCATATAATATCGTGTTTCGGAAATTTGCAATACACATATAAACAGGGTTCACATCAAACACCCATCCATTCCCGGTATCAATAATCCTATCTGTCTGGTAAAATATGGCAGATGCATAATGCAGAAGGAAGACGACAACAGACCATATATATTCAATATCCCTGAAAAACACGTTAAACGTTGACAAAATCATACTGCATCCAAATGTAAAAATAAACAAAATAAGGAGCGGTATAACTGCCTGGAAAATATAAAATGTCGGCTGTACCCTTAATACTATACCTACCCCGACCAGCACAATAAGCGAAATCAAAAAGGTGATAAAATCCGACAAAACAGAAGATATGACATAAATATATTTCGGCACATATACCTTTTTAATCATAGAGGCATTTCCGCTGACAGCTTTTAACCCTCCTTTTGTACCGGAAGAAAAGAAAGAAAAAAGCAAACGCCCGCACAGCACATAAATCGGGAACTGACGGTCACCACGGCCAAAAAACTTCCCAAAGACCAATGTCAGCACCATCATCGTAAGAAGCGGTTCAATAAGCGTCCATAAAATCCCAAGGTAAGAACGGCGGTATTTTAATTTTATATTCTTTTTTACCAGCTCAAACAATAAATACTTATAACGAAAAAAATTCTTCTGATATCTAATTAAATCCATATTTTCACCATATTTCCCAAAAATATCTGTGAACAGTAACATCCCCCGCTGCCGCCTTCTGCTATAGCATACTGTATCTTTTACTATATTATGCCAGGGAATCCGCCCCTCGCAACGCGCAAACACGCTTTTGGCATGGATAACATTATAACATACCAAAGTAAAAAGTCAAATAGAGGTTCTTGAAATTTATATTGAATCCCGTATAAAAATACGGTATACTAAATAGAAAGAAAAGAATCTTTCAGAACAGGGAAGGAGGAAAAGGACATGAGTGAGCCTTTTGTATCAAATGTCATTTCCCAAAAATATGATACGGCACTTGACTTTCATGTAACAATGTATGATAACTTACCATATGAGCGTGATTCCGACTACTGTAACATAGAAAAATTAGCGCTTGTCAGCGGACATGTCATCAAATTCTATCTTTATTATAACCAGACGGATGTATTCACTATAGATAATAAAGATGACCGAATCGAAGAAATCCTTGCAAAGGCAAAAGCAGCCCCTGCAAGCAAACGCTCTTCCAGGATGGCTTCTGCAGTTTCATCCTCTGAAAAAGTTGATGTTACACCAGAACAGATCCAGACATTACTGGATGATAGGGATGATATGCCTTTTGAAGATGATTTTGAAGAAGACAGCACAGATGCACCAACCAATGCAGTAAACGCATTTGCCGATGTGGAGGATTGGTAAACCCTTAGACATTATGGCCATAGCCGGTAACAGGAACCCCCTGCCATGCTTTTGCATAGGATAATAAAAGAATTTATATTTTTATAGGAAGGAATTCTATGACTTCATTGCAAGCAGCACAGGATACGCCTGATACCGGCTATTTTCGGGCAAATGTTACCGCTCAAGGTTCCGCCCGCCCCATCAGCGGGGCAAAAGTTACCATCAGCGATATTAACAATCCAAATAATATCATAGAGGAACTGACGACAAACGAAGACGGCCAGACAGAAACTATCACCCTGCAGGCACCGCCACTGGAATACAGCATGGCGCCAGAATCCAGCCAGCCATATTCTGTATATAATGTACAGATTGAAGCAGAAGGTTACGAGCCGCAGGAAATTTCCGGCGCCGAAATCCTGTCAGGGCAGACAGCCCTGCAAAATGCAGAACTGCTGCCTGTGGAACTGACTGAACCCGACACCGAAGAACTCTTTGTGATTCCCCCACATACCCTGTATGGGGAATACCCTCCTAAAATTCCAGAAGATGAAGTCAAAGATGTTACACAAACAGGTGAAATTGTACTTAGCCGTGTAGTAATCCCTGAATTTGTCATTGTACATGATGGACCTCCAAATGACTCTTCAGCCAAAAATTATTATGTCAGGTACAAAGATTATATTTGACATAAAACCGTTTTCCCTTATATTATGGGCTTTTGCGCCCATTTGTGGAGGCTGCTGCACCATTTACTACACCATCAGCCTATAAACCTGATGATAATACATGCTGGATACGCTCTAATTCTTTGAGTTTTTCATCCTCTGTCGTATGTACATATTTATTCATCGTCATAGCTAAAGTGGAATGCCCTAATATTGTCTGTAGCGTCTTAGGCTTCATTCCAGCTTCAATGCATCTCGTAGCAAACGTATGCCTCAGTGAATGCATTGAAATTGGCTCTATCCCATTCTTTTTACAAATATAAGTCAGAGTCCTGGAATAATTCTGGTTCGACACAATTTCCCCATCATTGCCTGTAAAAACATACCTGGAATTCTCAATATCTATTACATTCCTCTTCCTCTGTTCCTTCAAAATCTTTAAAGCCTCCTGCGTCAACGGAACATCCCTGACAGAACTTTTCGTTTTCGGAGGATTAATAATTATCTGGCCATCAGAAGAAATCACCGTTGCTGTTTTATTTACACTTACTTTCCTGCCATTGAAATCTACATCATCCCATGTCAAAGCAATCATTTCCCCACATCTTAACCCGGTATTCAACACAAAAAGATATTGGTTTTTAAAACTATAACTCCCCAAGCAGGATATAAGCTTGCTTTGTTCCTGGACTGTCAGTACTCTTGCAGCACGTTCCTCCGTCCCACATACCACTTTAACCTTCCGGGTGACTGGGTTGGAATTTATGATTTCATTATCCAAGGCATAATCAAACAATATTTTCATCAGCGAACGTGTTTGCGACAATGTTGATTTTGAAAACTTCCCTTTCAATGAAAGCATTACATTCTGGCAATGAATCGTTTTAATCTCTGTCACCAGCATATGCCCAATGATTGGTTTTATATCATGCTCATACCTTCTTTTCCTTGCTTTAAGCGTATTATACCTAAAGTTATCCTCATTCATTTCATACCATAGTTCAAACCATGCATCTAATGACAAGCTGCTGATATCGCGTATGTTGGAATGCTCATCCTGATAGGTGGCATCTGCAATCCACTGCCTGCATTCCTGCAATTTTTTAAAATACTTTTGCCGGCGTTTCCCATCCTTATCTACAAACCTTCCAGAATAGAGCCCATCTTTCCTTTGGCTGATACCCACGCCAAGTTCTTTGCCTTTTATATCCTTTCCCATGATTATTGCCCCTTTCTAAAAAAAGAAGCCCTAATACAGTAATGCCATATTACTATAAAAAGGCTTAAAATACAATATAACGCATTATATCTCAATATTTTTCTCAATAAATTCTTCAAATTTTTTTCTTTTTATTAAGCGTTTCTTACCAATATATATAACAAAACTGCACATCGGATTCTTCATAAGTTCATCCAATTTATTAATCCCTATATTACTGTATGCTGCAGCCTCCTCTTTTGTGATTGTTACTTTCTCCCAAACAGGAATCTCTATGCTTTTTTTCAAAGAAATCACCTCGTCAATATCATTACTTTCTTTTACATAATTGTATATGTGTCTTATTCTTTAAATATTTCCATAATTTTTTGCCAT
Source organism: uncultured Lachnospiraceae bacterium (assembly GCA_910586605.1). Lineage (GTDB taxonomy): Bacteria > Bacillota > Clostridia > Lachnospirales > Lachnospiraceae > Butyribacter. The sequence goes on from CAJUJR010000004.1 coordinate 58,346, forward strand.
CTGTATGCAATATCTGCCGCAGATTGTCTTTCAATAGCATCAGGCCTGCGTTGAATCTTATGAATGGGATGATATATCCAAGAAAAAAACATACTGTCATATTTAGAACAAGGACTCATGGTAAAAAAACTAAACAAAGAATACCAATTAGGCAATGGAACGGTCCGTAAACCGGAAGTCTGTAAAGTTCCTGAAATGCTTCTGGTAAATACTTTCCCCCTTTTTTGATGGAAATGATGAAGATATGACTTTTGCCGTTAGTAACGACAGAAATTTCTATAATTTTTTTACATTAAATACGATCTTTTTACTACTGATATCCCCTTTTCCTGTAAGCCTGGTAGTTGTTGTTTCCGAATCTGCAGAAATTTTAAATTCAATTTTTTCCACATCTTTTATTGAATTTTTATCACAAAAATCATCCGATACTGATATCCTAAAGATACTATATGTGCCAGGAAACAATGATTCATCATATACCTGTGTATCATTGTCGGTTAAATCATATGAGTATCCATTCACAGAACAACGGTCTATTCTGTAATCTAAATATTTTTTAAATTTACTGTATATAGCAAATTTATAATCAGAGCCATCCGATTCCAGATAAATTACATCTATATTTTTGTCTGAATAAATTGAATGCCCCCTTATTTTTTGATATTTGCTATCATCATTATTTGTCTTTACTGTTTTAGTAATGCTAAAAGATTCAAAATCCTCATTATCAGAAGTTATGTCAAATAATACATCTATCTTTTTTATAGATGTTATGTTATTATTGTCCGCCCAATCAGAATCAATATCAATTGTAAAATTAGACTTATTGCCACCCATTATTTCCTCATAAGTCCAGTTATCCTCACAACAAATATTATTTACAGCCATACCACCAACTGAAATATTTATATCTGTTTTAGAACTATTTTCAACATAAATCCCGATTTTAGGCTCTTCATCTGATTTATTGCCTGTAGCTTTAATGACAATTCCTTTTTTATTATATAATTCTAATTCATCAAAAGTAAAATCCGTAATAATAACGTCTGCATTTTCTTTTTTATTCTCATCTACTATTGATTTTTTGTTGTTGCCCCCATCATATGAAAACATAGATATCCCTACGACAACGACAAAAAATGAAATCAAAAACGCTATGACAGAAGTAGTCAACCCTGCTATCGCAGTTCCTTTTCCTCTATCCCTTTGCATAAATGCTGCAATAGCAAATATAAACCCCAACGCACCTAAAAAACCAACTCCAAAACACGAAAACACGAATGATATTATTCCTATCACCATACTTGCTATTCCAAATCCGCTCTGCTTGTTCATTTATAATTCCCTCCATATCTGTATATTTTAGTATATCATACTATAATTTTTGTAAAAAGACAAGTTAAGGGTAGTCAACATTTGGAATGGTAAAAAAGAAACCGGAAAAACCAGATGGTAAAACAACAGAAGAAAGAAGATATTATATAAGCAGCCTGCCAGTGGATGTGGAACTGTTTTCAAAAGCGGCAAGGGGACACTGGGGAGTGGAGAACCAGCTCCACTGGCATCTGGATTTTACATTTAAGGATGATTACAATACAACAGCAGAAAAAACATGTGCTAAAAACATGCAGATGTTAAAGAAGATAGCACTGGCAATACTGCGTATTGTACAAAGTTTATACAGCCAGAGCCTTAAAAGGATAGGAAAACAATAGCAAAGGACTGTGAAAAAGAATTAGAAAATATATTATCAGCGTTATCAGCAGATGCTATAAAGGCAGCATTATATAAAGCATCAAACTAAAAAAATAGATAATAAAATCACTTTATTGGTAATAACTTTTTATGCGGTTATCCTGGTGACCAGAAACCAATTCTTGACATATTCCCGGAAATTGTTTATTATAATAGAAAAGAGCGACCGCCCACAAGGTGTGGTTTGACTCCCTTAGAATTAGTGTTACCCTATCCTAACTCGGTCAAAGTTACAAGGATAGGGTAATTTTTATTTCCGCTTATACCTATTATCTAAATAGGCAAGCAATGCAATGAGAAACGTTCCGAAAAGAATTAACAATGTTAATATTTCGTATGTACTCATATACACCACCTCCCTTCGATAAGGGAGATTAGCCGCACCTTGAACACAATCGCTCAAAAGATATAGTATCATATCTGACAACCGATTACAATGTGACATAAAACAAAGCACAGTATTTTCATGCCCTTTGAGTTTTTCCGCTGTTTCAAGTGCGGGGAAATTCCAACTAATTGAACTTACTAGTTTCATCCATGAAGAAATATCGGCCTTTGTACCATATTCAACTGTCATCTTAACACCTCCATGTGAAGAAAGACATGATGAAAAAGTTCATATTTTATGTCATTCTCTCTCAAAGAGCAACCACTCAATAAATTCTCTTACCGCACCACACCCCCCATTCTTTCCACTAACAAAATCAGCAATTTCTTTTACCTGGAAAACCGCATCACATGGACAACCAATTATTCCCCCTGCCAATTTAATAGATCTCATGCACTGCAAATCATTAATATCATCTCCTATATAAGCAACATTTTCATAATTATACAATGCGTATTCCCCATTATGTCCAATGTCCATACCTACATTTATTTCTAAATGATTCATAGCATATAAAATCTCGTCCAATTTATGTAATTTATCTTTTATTCCCTGATAAGGCTTTTCCATTCCAAGTTCTTTGCACCTGTTTTCCAATATAATTGATTCCCGCCCGGTCATAATAATAGGACGAATTCCTGACGGAATTAATAAATCATGAATCCCAAAACCATCTTTTATATCAAAAACCTTAAATACTTCCCCATGTTCCCCCATATATATTTTCCCATCTGTCAGCGTCCCATCAACATCCATAATAAGAATTTTAATACTATTTTTCAATCCATCACCTCTAAAACATTTTCAATTATAGTTTCCCATATCACAACTTTTCCCGTTCTATAATTCCCTCAAATTTACTTGGAGTAATTGTTTTAATAACACATTTCCCTTCAAGAACTTTTGCAATATTAGTTAGCATCTCCCCAATTTCCTTATTAAGTTGTTCAAATTCTCCAATATGCCGGTCATTTTGAAAAGAATCTTGCAAATAATTATTTATATTCCCTGCCTCAAAGCCATCAAATCCCGCTATTGTTATTTTTGAAACGCCTATTCTTTTTAAAAGCATTAGAAGCATAATCGTAGAATTTTCAAAATATTTAAACCCCCTGTTAATCAAACTATGGTAATTTATAACAATATCTTCTTTATCAGACTTTAAGTTGGAACTAACAATAATATTTCTCCCCCTCCGTTTCTGTTCTGAATAATTATATTGCTTCTGATTTCCATAAAATGCATAAGCTAATTTATAATCCGCGATAAAATTAACACTGATTACAAAAACTTCCTGTTTTCTAATATAACACCAGTTTACAACTTTTATAAATGAAATCCTTGTTGCACAATCAGTT